>DASUKT010000022.1:0-3881 GCA_036278575.1 Pseudolabrys sp.
CGATGCAGGGCTGCCGGTCTGGCCGTAGCCGTGCAGGTCCGCACAGATGACGGTAAAATGTTGCGCCAACAAAGGCGCAATATCGCGCCACATCAGGTGCGTTTGCGGGAAGCCGTGCAGCAGAAGCACGGCCGGTCCCGATCCGGCGCGGCGCAGGAAGATGTCTGCTTCCTCACCCCGGATACTGATTGCTTCAAATTGTTCGAAGGCCGCCATAGCGTCACTTGCCATATCTGTCTGATATAAATTGTATTTATCCCCTGCCCTGCCACTGCAAAAAATTCTCAAAAAAATCTCGACGCGCCTGTCGAATCTGACAGTTCCCGTTCGACGTAGGGTCAGAGCCAAGGCTCATCCTTGGCCGCCAACCGAAAGGACCAGGAAAATGCGCTTCATGATGATCATGATTCCCGAAGTCTACGGCAAATCCATCGCGCCGGATTACATGCCCAACAAGGCGGAGATAAAGCCGATGCAAAAATACAACGAGGAACTGCAAAAGGCCGGCGTGTTGCTCGCGCTCGATGGCCTGACACCGCCCTCCGCCGGTGCGCGCGTATCCTTTGCCGGCGGCAAGCCCAAAGTGACGGACGGCCCCTTTGCCGAGGCCAAGGAAGCCGTCGGCGGCTTCTGGATCATCCAGGTGAAGTCGCGCGAGGAGGCGATCGAGTGGGCGAAGCGCTGCCCGGCGGGCGCCAACGACGTAATCGAAATTCGCCGCGTGCATGAGGCGGAGGACTTCAAAGAATAGGCGGCTTGCTTCTCGTCATCCGTGCGGTGTGATTTGATCGGCGGCCATGCCGGCCGCCGACCTCACCCGTACCATCGATGCGATATGGAGAATTGAATCGGCGCGGCTGATCGCAGGCCTTGCGCGCCTGGTGCGCGACATCGGCCTGGCTGAGGACCTGGCGCAAGACGCACTCGTCAGCGCTCTCGACCAATGGCCAAAGCACGGCATCCCCGACAATCCCGGCGCATGGCTCACCGCCGTCGCCAAGCGCCGCGCCATCGACATGTTCCGGCGCAATCAACGCGCTGCGCAAAAGCACGAAGAGCTGGCGCACGAGATCGAGACCGTGCAGCCGGAGCCGGACCTCGCCGAACTCCCCAATGACTCTGTCGGTGACGATCTCCTTGGCTTGATCTTCACGGCTTGCCATCCGCTCTTGTCGCCCGAGGCCCGCGTTGCGCTCACTTTGCGTCTCGTCGCTGGGTTGACGACGGAAGAAATTGCCCGCGCCTTTCTAGTCGCGGAGCCGACGATCGGGCAACGCATCGTGCGCGCCAAACGCACGCTGGCAGAGGCCGGCGTTCCCTTCGAAATTCCGCGTGGTGAGGAGCGCGCGAAACGGCTGCCGTCCGTGCTGGAAGTCATCTATCTCGTTTTCAACGAGGGCTATTCGGCAACATCGGGCGACGACTGGATGCGGCCGCAGTTATGCGAAGAAGCGATGCGGCTCGGCCGCATTCTGGCCGAGCTCACACCGCAAGACGCCGAGGTCCATGGGATTGTTGCGCTGATGGAAATCCAGGCCTCGCGGTTCGGTGCGCGGACAGGCCCCGATGGCGAACCCATCCTGTTGCTCGATCAGAACCGCGCGCGCTGGGACCATCTCCTTATTCGCCGCGGGCTTGCCGCCATTGAACGGGTCGAGGCCCTCGGCGCTGTGCGCGGACCATACGTCTTGCAGGCGGCGATTGCAGCCTGTCACGCCCGCGCCCGGACGGCAGCCGAAACAGATTGGGCGCTGATCGCCGGGCTCTATCGTGAGCTTGCGGCGATCATGCCCTCGCCTGTCGTCGCGTTGAACCGGGCCGTCGCGCTCAGCATGGCGTTCGGACCGAAAGCCGGCCTTGAGCTTGCCGATACGCTGCTCGGCGAGAAATCGCTTGAGGATTACCATCTATTGCCTGCCGTGCGCGGCGATCTTCTTGAAAAGCTTGGCCGGCTCGAAGAAGCGCGGAGCGAATTCGAGCGCGCAGCCGCACTTACACGGAATAAGCGCGAGCGCACGTTGTTACTTGGCCGCGCCGCTGCGATTAGCGAGACGCGATCTGCGCCATAGCCTCGCGCGCCGGCGACAAACAACAGGAACCCGAACTCGTGCGTCGCGTTCAACCTCGCGTGTGATCACGTAAAGAGGAGAGCGTCATGCCACGAGGCGACAAGTCGAGTTACACGAACAAGCAAAAGCGCAAGGCCGAGCATATCGAGGAAGGCTACGAAGATCGCGGCGTCTCGAACGACGAAGCCGAGCGGCGCGCATGGGCGACCGTCAACAAGGAATCGCGCGGCGGAAAGAAAAGCGGCTCGGGCCGTGGCAAGCGAAGCAACAAGTCGGCGTCGCGCAAGGGGGGACGCAAAGGCGGACGCGCTTCCGCGCGACGCTCGAAGGCCGCGCGCTCACGTTCCGCGAAGAAAGCCGCCCGCAGCCGCAAGAAACGCCGCTAGCGGAAACGCCCGCATAAACATCGCCGCTTGCGCTGCGTCTCAGTGTTTACGCTTCGTTAACCGTAAAAGCTGCTGTGTCGCTTGCGTTTTCAGCACTACGGCAAGCAGCATGGAACTCACCGCCGCTTACCATCGGGCGCAATTAACCTGACAACGAGCGGCCGAAACGCTACACCGGCTCTCGTGATGGACAGCCGGACCCTTTTCGCAGCGGGCGTTGCTCTCGCGTTGATTGCGCCGGGGCCATTTGCTGCAGGCTTTGCGCAGCAGACGGCGCCCGCCTCAACTGTTGCGCATAAAAAGGCGAAGCGGGCTTCGACGGCCCTCCATGCCAAGATGGCGTCGGAAGAAAAGACGAAGAAAGAATCCGCCAAGCGCAAGAACGATGAGCCGGCGCCTCCCTTGTTTGCTGCGAAGGAATTGCCGAGCGCCGGCAAGCCGATGGCGATCGGCTATTACCCGCGCGGCTGCCTACAAGGCGGTGTTGAACTGCCGCTGACCGGAAAGACCTGGCAGGTGATGCGGCCGTCGCGCAATCGCAACTGGGGGCATCCCGAGCTGGTTCGCTTTCTCGAGCGGTTCGCGCCGCTCGCCGCCAAGGCGACCGGATGGAACGGCATTCTCGTCGGCGATATGGCGCAGCCGCGCGGCGGCCCGCTGCCGTTCGGGCATATGAGCCACCAGGTCGGCCTCGACGTCGACATCTGGTTCAAACCGATGCCCGACCATGTGCTCAGCACCGAAGAACGCAATACGATTCCCGCGCCAAGTCTCGTGGCGGCGGATTTCAAGCATCTCGATCCGAAACTGTGGAGCGCACAGGACGTCGCTTTCATCCGCACGGCGGCGGAGCAGCCCGAGGTCGAGCGCGTGCTGGTGAATGCGGTTATCAAGAAGGAGTTGTGCCGCCTCGAGGGCAGCCATCATTATTCATGGATGTCGAAGGTGCGGCCCTGGTACGGGCATAACGACCATATGCACGTGCGGCTGAAATGTCCGGCCGGCTCGCCGCAGTGCCGCAAACAACCGCCGGTTCCGGGCGGCGACGGCTGCGACAAGTCGCTCGATTACTGGTTCACCGACAGGGTTTTGCATCCGCCGAAGCGCGTCGCCCCGTCGAAACCCATCATGATGTCGAGCCTGCCGGCAGCCTGCCGCGCCGTGCTCAGCGCGCCTGCCAAAGCCACGGCCAGCAATTAAAGCGGCTCGATTTCGGCTCAGCCAAACGCACTAGTGTCGCTTTACAACCTCCCTATGCTTGGCTGTAGTATGTGCCTCAGGGATGAGGCGGATTTAGCGCCATCTCACCCGCAATAAACAATAACAAAGTCAAGTCAGAGGAGGAGCGTAATATGAGGACCAAGAAGCCTTCTTCAGTCACTCGACGCCGCTTCTTAAAGGAAACGGGTCTTACCCTTGCTGCCGC
>DASUKT010000023.1:0-3580 GCA_036278575.1 Pseudolabrys sp.
CCGATCGCCCTGCAACATGGCGCGGGCACGATCAAATTTCGCAAAGTGCAAGTCAAACCTCTCTGAGGCGACCCGGCGCGGAGGCATGACCGCGTGAAAGTTGCCATCGTCGGCAGCGGCATTTGCGGTTTCGCCTCTGCGCTCAATCTCAACGCACGCAGAGCGCCGCAGCTTATCGGATGCCACAGGCATCGGTACGCGAGGCTTAGCGTTCGTCGAACGTAAGCCAACTCGTTTTGCCCCGGCGGCTAGCTGACCCGAGCAGGGCGACGGTCTGCGGTTGTCGGGGCGTGGCGAGCTTTGTCGCCGATGCATGCAGCTGATTTAAGACTTGAGTGCCAGTTTTGTTCTTTTCTCCGTCGCTTGGCTCTCTCGCCCTCAGTGTTCCTCCAACTTACTTTGACGCCACCGGTCGCGCGCGGCGTTCGGCCTTCTCAGTTTGTTCGGCCAGCATTCGGTATTGTTGTGCGAGGATCGTCCATCCCGAACGATATTCTGATTCCAACTCCTCGCGAGCCTTCCTCTCACATTGTTCTGCGAGCCGGACGTAGTGCTTTGGGTTCGACATCATCTGCGACTGCCGTGCGCTTTTGTTCTTGTTTATCTTCGGCAACCAAGACAGTCACACAACGTTCCTAAAAAATGTCACTTTCCATTCTACTTTTGTGCTCGGGAAACGTTTGCAACCCAACAATCAAGTCACCCGAATGTGTAAGCCTTGCTTCCGTACTTTCTTCTCTCCGTGCTTGACTCTCTCCGGTAAAGGTTCATCGTCAAATCATCACCGGCCACTTCCTCAAGGATGTAGGCGCTGGTGGCTGAGAGACGCGATCGCGCTCCCGCCTATCAATAGGAGGGAAGCACATGTCGCGCACTCAATCAGCACGTCCAGTTCCAGCACCAATCGAGCGGCCAATGTGTCCGAAATGTGGAGCACTAATGTGGCTCGCGCGCGTTGCGCCGGACGGTCCCGACTGCGAGCAACGCACCTTTGACTGTCCGGTGTGCGAAATTTCGGAAACGGCTCTGGTGACAAGTACCGACGTGCCGGGCTCTCAATCGACAGGAAACGTCTGAAACCCGACGATGCTATTCATCCAACTCGGATGATAAAGCGCCGCGCCTTTATGCCCGCATTTCGTACACCGCGCGCTCTGCCGCAGCTTGTCGGATGACGCATCGGCTCCCGCCGGATTACGAACGGCGCGAGCGGCTCGGTACGCGATGCATGCAGCCGTGACTGTCGCACGTAAGCCAAAACCATTTTGCCCTGGCGCGAGTTGTCCGAGCGTGGCGACAGCGCATTAGAAAACGCCGCGCCCTCTAGGTTGGCGGTTTCGGCTGCGTCGAATGTAACTGACTAGCGGACTCCTCGCAGAGCGCGCATTCATACGTCCACTGTTCTTCGCCGGGCTTCTCCGGCTCGATCCGCGTCAGCATCATCGCGATACCGCATTTCGGACATGGCGGGCCTAATAGATCGTCGGGCGTTTTTGGGTCGCTGTAAAACTCACGCACGATACTTCCCCCGCGAAAGCATCAGTCTCCCGGAGCAAATAATTCCACGACGCCGAAATTCGTCAAGCGTTTTTCGGAGGTAAGATCGCGGCAGCGCCCGAAAGACCCCTGCGCCGTCCGCGATGCCGAAGCCGTAGGCATGCTTTCCCAGTCCATCCTATGAGTCAGGTGCCTATGGCGGGAAAGCGTGCCGCAGAGCACGGGAAATTGCGCACGCACCCAAGCCGGGGGCGCGCCGGGGCGCTCAGCACAAAACTGGCGAAAAACTCAAACGATTTCAGCGACGGTGGCGGAGAGGGAGGGATTCGAACCCCCGATACGGTTGCCCGTATGCCGCATTTCGAGTGCGGTGCAATCGACCACTCTGCCACCTCTCCGGACGTTGAAAAGGGCCTAAAACCGCCAATAACGCTCGGCGCTATGTAGCCAAGCGGCCCGAGACAGACAAGGGTCCGGCGTCGTATTCTACCCAGCGTTAACTCCGGGCCGGTGCTATTTGGCAAGTTCGATGCACTTCAACGACCTCCGTACCGAACTGCGCAACATCGCCTACACCATGGTGCTGGTCGCGATCACCACGACCGGTGTCTATTACCTGGTCTGGCAACCGGGCATCACCCACGGCTCTGTCGTCTTCATTATTCCGGTTGTCATCGCGGCCGCTCAATGGGGCATCGTTCCCGCGCTCGTCGCCTCTATTGCGGGCGTGGTCGCTTCGGCGTTCTTCTTCTTCCCGCCGCTTTACAGTTTGCGTGTCAAAGATCCGCACGAGATCATCAATCTTACGCTTTTTACATTCGTTGCGATCGTCGTGAGCCAGCTCGCCATGCGGCTCAAGCGGCAGGCCGAGCTTTCGCGTCAGCGCGAAATCGACATGCGCGATCTCTACGCGTTTTCCCGCCGGCTCGCCGTCGCTTTCGGTGTATCCGACATTCATGCCGCAATCGAAGATCATCTCGCCAACGTCACGCAACGCAAGGTCGTTCTGCTGGCGAGTGGCCGCGACGGAGCGGCCGGCGGCCGGCGGGCAGGCCCGCTCGTGCCCGAATCGGTGTTGACGAAAGCAGCGGAAGTGGCCGCCGCGCAAAGCGAGCCGGCGAGCGGCGTTACGGTAAGGCACGAGAATGGTGAAATTTGGCTCGTGCGGGCGGTCTCGCCCAAGACGCCCGAGTTCGGTGTGATCGCAATCAATCTCGGCCGCGAAAGCCAGGAAGGATCCGACGCCTTGCGCGCGCGTGTCGATGCGGTGCTTTCCGATGCCACGGCAACGCTCGACCGGCTGGGCGTCGCGCACGCCATAAGCGAGGCGCGCATGCGCTCGCAGACCGAGCAGTTACGTGAAGCGCTGATCGGCTCGGTGTCGCACGAATTGCGTACGCCGCTCGCCTCCATTCTCGGAGCGGCGACAGTGCTCAGTTCTGCGCCCGCACTCGAGGGCGAGGACAAGCTCAAAGCGCTGGTCGACGACGTGCGCGACGAAGCCGAGCGGCTCAACAACGATATCCAGAACCTGCTCGATGCCTCGCGCATCAGCAGTGACGGCATCAGCCCGCATTCCGAATGGGCGGATCCCGCCGATATCATTCACTCGGCAGTCGAGCGTTGCCGCCGCCGCTTTGGCGACCGGCGCATCGTGCTGGACATTCCGCGCGACCTGCCGCTGGCGCACGTCGATCCAGTGCTGGTGCAGCAGGCGCTCGTCCAGATTTTCGATAACGCCACAAAGTACTCGCCGCCCGCCTCGCAGGTGAAGATCGCCGCCGTTGCACAGGACGCCCAAATGATCCTAAGCGTCAGCGACGAGGGCACCGGCCTCACCGCCGCAGAGAAGGCGAAAATGTGGGATCGCTTCGCGCGCGGTGAGCGCCACGCACTGACCACCAGCGGCTCGGGCCTTGGTCTTTGGATCGCCGACGCCTTTATCGAGGCAAACGGCGGGAAGATCAGCGCCGAGAGTGCGGGTCCCGGTTACGGCACGACCATATCGATCGAACTGCCGATCAAGCTGCCAGCGGTGTCCCAGATGGAGAGCGACGCAGATGAGTGATCCATCCCCCATCGT
>DASUKT010000024.1:0-6634 GCA_036278575.1 Pseudolabrys sp.
CGACCGCCGTGATCGACGGCCAGCGGCCTGGCGTCGGCGGAATAGCGTCGTCGCGCACAGAGCAGCGCCAAAAGCCGGCCCGCGCGCATACCAGATAGATCCAGATCGCCAGAACGATCCCTGAGAACACGATCAACATGATTGCAGGCGTATCGCCGCCCCTGTGGCTCTTACAACAACACCCCGGCAGTTTAATTGGTTCACGGCAGATCGGAACTCTTCATGCGTCCGGCAAAAACATTGCCGATACAATAGCTTATAAGGGGCTGCCGATCTCGCAAGCGATTCAAGGCACGAAGAAAACACTGCCGTTCTTGGATCAAGCGTTGAAACAGTGGCGTCATTTTTTGACACGCCGCCTCCACGGCGGAATTTCCGCGCACGCTCGCGGCATTTCGTTCCATCCGGTCATCGCTCCACTTTGTCGCAGACGGCATTTCGTCACCGCTGCGTTTAATGGTCACGGCGCTCGTGGGGCAACATAAGGACGTAAAATGACGCGAGCTGTGACCTGTTTCGCTGCGCTGCTCACGCTGGCTGCGTTATCAACGCCGCTTCCTGCAAACGCGCAAAATCCAAATGCGCGGCATGCCGCTCCGGCACGCGCCGCTCCCCATGCGGCGGCGCGCCCCGCCGTACGCGCGGCTCCGCGCCCTGCGATGCGCGCCGCGCCACGGCCGGCAGCGCGTGCGGCGCCGCGGATGGCTCCACGCGCTGCCGCGCCGCGCATGACGCACATCGCGCGTCCGTCGGCTCCCCACATTCGCTCGGTCCCTCATGTTCGGGCGACGCCGCGCATCAGCCGGCACAACGCCGCGCCGCACGTGACGCGGCATGTTTCACGCCCGCAGCGCTCGGCTCCGCACATCGTAAACCGAAACGTTCGGCAGCGAACGCGGACTGCGACGCAGCCGAATACGCGAAACAACCTTCGAAATGCGGCAACGCGCAACGACAATCTCCGAAACACGGGGTCTCGCAACGAGCGCCGCCGTGAGCGCGTGCAGCAACGAGAAGAGCGGCGCAATACGCCCGCAACCGCGCAAGAGCGGCGCAATCGCGAGCGCGGCAATGCAAATGCCAATGCGAGAACGAACGCGCACACGCCGGCAACGGCTGCTCAACCGAATGCAGTAAATGCAAATCGCGCAACGTCCCGAAACAATGCACGTGAGCAACGGCGGCTTGCGCGACGCGAGCAGCGCTTGAACGGCGGAAACCGCCTGACGCCGCAAACGGCGCGGCAAGGACGCTTTGCAGCGCGCTTCGCTTCCGCACGCGCCGACCGCCGCGACCGACATCGCCGGCGCTTCGAGGCTGTCGCCGCGCGCAGAGCCTGGCGGCACGGACACCGCGCCGCTTTCGTCGGCTGGTACGGCCCGGTGTTCTGGCCCTATGCCTATTCGGACATCTTCGACTACACGTTCTGGCCCTCCGGATACGACGACGGCTACTGGGCCTACGCCTACGACGATCTTTTCGACGGCGTGTTCTGGGGCGAGAGCGGTCCGCCGGAGACCTACGCTTACGCTGCGCCCGCCGCCGGCGCTTCGCCGAGCGGCAGCGGCGGGGCCGTTGCGCGCACGAGCAGCGCCGGCGTGCGGCAGCTTTGCAACGATCCCGGCAGCGGCGTGACAGCCTGGCCATTCGCTGAAATCAACAAAGCGGTCGCGCCGACATCGGATCAGCAAGCGCTGCTCGACGATCTGAAAGCCGCCGCACAGAAGGCCGCCGACGTGTTCAAAGCCTCCTGCCCGTCCGCCAACGCCTATCCGCGCACACCGCCCGGCCGCCTGCGGGCGATGATGGCGCGGCTGCTGGCGACCTTGCAGGCCGTGCAGACGGTGCGTCCGCCGCTGGAGAAGTTCTACGAATCCCTCAGCGATGAGCAAAAGGCGCGCTTCAACGACATCGGCCCGAAGCAGAACGGCAATAACAGCGATCAGGCCGAACAGGCGCAGGCTTCCGCCTCCGACTGCAAGCAGGCCAAGCCCGGCCTGAGCAACTTGCCGATCGACAAAATCGAGCAGGTGGTGAAGCCGACGGACCAGCAGGAGGACAGCCTATCGAACCTCGAAAACGCGACCGACAAGGCCGTCAGCATCCTGCAAGCGGCCTGTCCGGATGAAACGCCGCTGACGCCGGTCGGGCGACTCGACGCGATGCAGAAACGTCTGCAGGCGATGATCGACGCGGCCAAAACCGTGGAAGCGCCGCTCGACGACTTCTATGCATCATTGAGTGACGAGCAAAAGGCGCGCTTCAACAAGCTCGGGCGTGAGGTCGCGCAGAACGGCGAGTGATCGAGCCAACGCCAAGGAGACCCGTCCGCCGCGCGAGGCCGTTGCCAGCGCGGCGGACGCGCGTATAAGGGCATGAACTTGGGTTAAGTCGCCGTCCAGGCACCATCCACCCGCCGTCCATGCCCGATCCAAACACCCCGTCGTCCATCTCTGCCGAAAAGCCGCCTTCAGCCGACCCGGCGCTGCGCGCCATCGCCATGCCGGCGGATACGAATACGCATGGCGATATCTTCGGCGGCTGGCTTCTGTGCCAGATGGATCTTGCCGGCAGCACGGTTGCGACGCGCTACGCGCGTGGGCGCGTCGTCACGGTCGCCATCACCGGCATGGCGTTTCATCGGCCGGTCATGGTCGGGGATGAGGTAACTTGCTACTGCGTCATCGACCACATCGGCAATACGTCGATCGCCGTGAAGATCGAAAGCTGGGTCCGGCGCGGCATCGGCGACGAGGCGATCAAGGTGACCGAGGGGCTCTTCACTTACGTCGCCGTGGACGCCAGCGGCCGCCCGCATCCGGTGGCAAGGAAAGAAGGCTAGCTGTTGTTCCGTCATTCCGGGGCGCGGCCGGCAGGCCGCGAACCCGGAATCCATAACCTCGAAACTGCGGCGTATGGATTCCGGATCGCCGCGGAGCCTGTCATTGAGCCGCGCCTCGCGCGGACCCGTTGGTGCGTCCGGAATGACAACAAACAACCTCTCAACTCACCTTCGGCGGAATGGTGTTCGCTTTGTAATCCGGCGGCGCCCAGACCAGCGTGTGATAATCGAAATCGTCCTCGAGCGTCGGCTTGATGATGTCGAAGAACGGCGACACGTCGAAATCGCGCGGGGTATAAAGGCCGTGCTTGCGAATATGCGCGACCTCGCTCTGCACGAACGGCGCAACGCCGTAAACCTTGCCTTTGATGACCGCCTGTTCCGGCAAGATCGGATACCGAACCGATGCGAACGCTTCCGCTATCAAGGTCGAGCAAATGGCCTTGGTCGGATCGCCGCTGCCGATCGCCAGCAGGCGCCGGCGAAACCAGACCGGCACCGGCGGATAGGGAAAGAGATACCGGGCCAGGTCGACGATCTGCTTTGAATCGTAGAGCTTTCCAATTCGCGCCAAAGCGTAGTCGATCACCTGCCGCTTGCTTTCATCGTTCAGCCCAACGGGGCGGCAGATTCGCTTGTTGTAATCGCGATATTTCAACAGCGGCACGGTGGCGACGCCGATTTCCGCATCGGCCTCCAGCAAGACGTTTGGCTCGGCGCTGGGATCGTTGGTGTGATTCGGGCCCCGGTCGCCCGGCCGCTCCCCGACATAAAGCGCCGCGTGCGACCATGTGGACTGGGTCAAAAACTTGATGATGGCGCTAAGCCGGGTGTTGCCTTCGATCAGCAAAATGTCGCCGGGCACGAGCGCGCGGTGAAATACCTCCGGATCGGGGGCAAAAAACGGCGCATAACGCGCCGTGGGCTTGGATAGATACCGAAGAATGGCCCCGCTGATGTATTCTTTGATCCTGTCGAGCATGAGCCGGATACCTTATGCGGGCGTGCTAATCTGAAGCCGAATCAGCACTGCCGCGGAGAGCCATGCTGCTTCAATCTGCAAGCATCAGGTCCTAAAGTCTAAATGCCGGAGCGTCCGAAACCCATAGTCTTCGCGGAACCTTCCCCGATCGCGGCTTCCAATAGAAGCCAGAAAAGCGAAGTCCCAAATGCCAAATTCCTCCTTTCGCCGGGACGTCATCACCAAGCCCATCTTCCGCATGGCGCAGCATGCGCTGCCGAGCCTGTCGGACACCGAGCGGGAGGCGATCGAAGCCGGCGACGTCTGGTGGGACGCCGATCTTTTCACCGGCAATCCCGACTGGCGGAAATTTCTGGCTTTCAAGCCGGCGCGGCTCTCAGACGAGGAGCAAAAATTCCTCGCCGGTCCCGTCGAAGAGCTTTGCCGGATGGTCGACGACTGGAAGGTCAATTGGGAATTGCATGACCTACCGCCGGAGGTCTGGGACTTCCTGAAGCGCAACCGATTCTTCGCGATGATTATCCCGAAGGAATACGGCGGCCTCGGCTTTTCCGCCTACGCGCATTCGGAAGTCATCCGCAAACTCTCGTCGGCCTCGATCACCGTCGCGGTCACCGCGATGGTGCCGAACTCGCTCGGCCCCGGCGAACTGCTGATGCAGTTTGGCACCAAGGAGCAGCGCAACTACTGGCTGCCGCGGCTGGCGCGGGGCGAGGAAATCCCCTGCTTCGGCCTCACCAGCCCGGAGGCGGGCTCGGACGCGGCGTCAATGATCGATTCCGGCGTCGTCTGCCGCGGCATGTTCGAGGGCAACGAGGTGCTCGGCATCCGCCTCAACTGGCACAAACGCTACATCACGCTGGGACCTATTGCGACTGTGCTCGGCCTTGCCTTCAAGCTGCGCGATCCCGATCACCTTATCGGCAACGAGGAGGATATCGGCATCACACTTGCGCTGGTGCCGACTCATCTGCCTGGCATCAGCATCGGGCGGCGTCACCTGCCGGCGATGCACGTCTTCCAGAACGGACCGAATTGGGGACACGACGTTTTCCTGCCGATCGACCACGTCATCGGCGGCGTCGAGCAATGCGGCAAAGGCTGGAAGATGCTGATGAGCGCACTCGCGGCCGGCCGCGGAATTTCGCTGCCGTCGCTTTCCGCTGCCGGCGCTGCGTTCACGGCGAATGTTACCGGCGCCTACGCGCGCATCCGTGAGCAATTCCATGTGCCGATTGCCAAATTCGAGGCGATCCAGGAACGGCTCGGCCGCATGGCGGCGGCGGCCTACTTGCTTGACGCCGCGCGCCGCATGACCTGCGCTGCGCTCGACGATGGTCACAAGCCGGCCGTCGTCACCGCGATCATGAAGTCGCAAGCCACAGACCGCATGCGCATCTCGGTCAACGACGCGATGGATGTGCACGGCGGCAAGGGCATCATCGAGGGCCCGCTCAATTATCTCGGCAGCCTTTATCGCGGCGTGCCGATCGGCATCACCGTCGAGGGCGCAAACATCGTCACGCGCAGCCTTATCCAGTTCGGCCAGGGCGCGATCCGCTGCCATCCTTACCTGCTGAAGGAAATGATGGCGTTGCAGGATGAGGACAAGGCGCGCGGGCTCGATGCCTTCGACAAAGCCTTCTGGGGCCACGTGGGCCACAGCATTGCCAACACATTCCGCGCCTGGGGCCGCGCATGGACCGGCGGCGCTTTTGCACCCGCGCCGAGCACCGGCGCGGCGTCGCGCTTCTATCGCCAACTCAGCCGCCATAGTGCCGCGTTTGCCTTTGCCGTCGATCTTTCGCTGCTCAGTCTTGGCGGGGGGCTGAAGCGTCAGGAAATGATCTCGGCGCGCTTCGGCGACATCCTTTCCGAGCTCTACCTCTCGTGCGCGGCGCTCAAGCGCTGGAATGACGAGGGCCGGCAAAAAGACGATCTGCCGCTGCTCGAATTCTGCCTCGAAGCGAGCCTCGCCACTATCGAGCAACGATTTGACGAATTGATCGTGAATTTCCCGGTCCGGCCGGTGGCGTGGCTGATGCGCTTTTTCATTCAGCCCTTCGGACCGCGCCGGCGCGGCCCATCGGACCGCGTCACTCAACATTGTGCCGCAATCCTGACCGAGCCGTCGGCGACGCGCAGCCGGCTCACCACCGATCTTTTCGAGCCGGTAAAGACGGAAGGCGAAGGAGCCAACGGAGTCGGCCTGCTCAAGCGTGCGTTTGAGCTTGTCGTCGCCGCACAGCCGATCCGCGATCGCATGCATGCGGCGCGCGTGCGCGATATCGAGCGAGCCGCTAAGCAGGGGACCATCACAACGGCGGAAGCGGAGCAGCTCAAGGCGGCAGCCGCCGCAGTATCGGCAGCGGTCGCCGTCAACGATTTCGCCGCAGAAGAATTGACCTCGCGGGGCGCGAAAAAAGGAGACGTGTCATCTCAAGCCAAGGTGAGAAGGCCGGCCGCAGCGGAGTGACAGCGCGTCCTGTTTATATCGTCGACGGCAGCCGCACACCCTTCATCAAGGCGCGCGGGAAACCGGGGCCGTTTACGCCGGTCGATCTTGCCGTGCAGTGCGGCCGCCCTCTCCTGCTCCGACAACCGTTCACGCCGGACGCTTTCGATCAGGTCATCCTCGGCTGCGTCAATGTCATCGCCGATGAAATGAACCCGGCGCGCGTCGCGGCGCTGCGGCTCGGCATGGGCGAGGCGATGACTGCCTTCACCATGCAGATCAATTGCGGCTCCGGCATGCAGTCGATCGATACCGCCTATCGTTACATCCAGAACGGCCAGGCCGATCTGATCCT
>DASUKT010000025.1:0-6048 GCA_036278575.1 Pseudolabrys sp.
CGCCTGCAGATTCCACGCAATCCCGCACAGGAACGAGGCTGCCGTGAAGGTTGCGACGCAAAGCATGTAATAGCGCTTGCGGCCGATCACGCCGGAAAGCCAGCCGCTCACCGGAATGACGACCGCATTGGCGATGAGATAGGTCGTAATGATCCACGTCGCTTCATCGGGCCCGGCAGCGAGTTCTCCGGCGATCTGCCGTAACGCGACGTTCGCGATCGAGGTGTCGAGCACCAGCATGAAAGTCGCAATCGACACGACGATCGCGATCAGCCACGGGTTGCGGTCGCCCGCGGCCGAGCGGCTGCGATCGAAATGCGGGCTGCTGGCGTCGCTCATTGCACCCTGACCGACGGCACGACCGACATGCCGGGGCCGAGATAAACCTCCGGCGGCTTGTCGAAGACGATCTTTACCGGAACGCGCTGCACGACTTTCACGTAGTTGCCGGTAGCGTTTTCCGGCGGCAGCAGGCTGAATGCCGAACCACTGCCGGCCTGAATGCTCGCAACGTGGCCATGAAAGACGCGCCCGCCGTAAGCGTCGACCGTGATATCCACCGGCTGCCCGACGCGGATGTCGTGGAGCTGCGTCTCCTTGAAGTTTGCGGTGACCCAGACGTTACGCGGCACGAGCGCCATCAGCGCCTGGCCGGGCTGCACGTAGCTGCCCTTGGCCGCCTTTAGATTTGCGACACGGCTCTCCAACGGCGCACTGATGACTGTACGGCTGAGATTGGTCGTTGCCTGATTCAGCGTGGCGCGGGCCTGATCCACGTGGGCGGCGGCGCTTTGGCGCTGCGCGCGCAATACGGCGAGTTGCTTTTGTGCGGCCGTTGCATTGGCCTGCGCGCCGGCGAACGCGGCCTGTTTCTGCTTCAAGTCGGATGCGGCTTGCTGGGCGCGCTGCACGGTGCCCGCGCCTGTGCGCGAAAGAGCCTGGTAACGCGTTTCCTCTTCCTGCGAAAATTTCAGCGCGGCTTGCGCCTCGGTCACCTGCTTTTGCGCCTGATCGACTTTGGCGGATTGCGCGTCGATCTGCGCCTCGATGTTGGCCACGCTTGCCTGCGCCTGCTCCACTTGTGCTTTTGCCTGCGCCACCGCCGCCTGATAGTCGCGCGGATCGATGCGCACGAGTGGCGAGCCGGTGGAAACGAGCTGATTGTCGGTGACCGGAACGCCGACGATCGTCCCTGCGACTTGCGCGCTGATCTGCACGGTGCGCGCATCGATGAAGGCGTCATCCGTCGATTCGTACTGACGCGCGTGCAGCCACCAGATGACGGCGCCTGCCAAAACGGCCAATGCCGCAATTGCAACCACTGCGGCAATCCAGGGATGACGCCTTACCGTCGCCAAGCCGAAGCGGGCCTGTTTCCGCTCCCGCTCGCCATCGTCGCGATCGAGCGCGCGGTGTTCCGGCCGTGCCTGTTCCGCTTGCGGTCTTTCTGCTGTCGGTGGCGTGCGCTGGGATGCGTCGGCAGCACGACTTTTAGGCTTTGCTTCTTCCTCCTCCGCCCGCCGATGCTTTTGATCCTGCTCGGTCAACGCCATGAGACCATCGTTCCGCGAAGGCCCGAAAGCCCGCGGACTCAATGGCCGGCGATAACGAAGGTTCCAGCTCGGTCGCGACGAACCTGTTGCGCCTTCAGGACTTTCCCGTCTCGGCGAGAACCTTTCGCGCGGTACGGAAACAATCGACGGCAACCGGGAAGCCGCAATAGATCGCGATCTGCGTGAGGATCGCGCGCAGCTCATCCGTCGTCAGCCCGTTGCGCAGCGCGCCGCGGAAGTGCGTCTCGAATTCGTGCATCTTCCCAAGGCAGGCGATCATGCCGAGATTGAGGATGCTGCGGTCGCGCGGCTTTAGCGCCTCGTCGCCCCAGACCTCGCCCCAGGCAAATTCGGTCAGAAGGCGCTGAAATTCGCGGTTGAAGTCATCGACATTGTTGATGCTGCGATCGACGTAATCGTCGCCAAGCACCCTTCGGCGCATCGCCATGCCGCGGTCATAACGGGCTTTGTCCATGTTTATGCGGTCCTCTCTCATTACTCGAATGCCACGCCGTACCTTGTCAGAGATCGAGGCAATACTGCTACGGCGAATGGGGCGGCGATTAAGTCACGGTACTTCAAAGGATTAGGGCTGCTGCGGCTTTTATCCCCGGATTCCCCACTATCCCGGCACCGCAGGTTTAACGGCGATGGGCCGTTTATCGAATAAGCCCGTAACTGCACTACAAAGGCTTTTTCCGATGGCAAACGTCATCGCATGGACGATAGCGACGAAGCGCTCATGGCCCGCATCGCGCGGGGTGAGCAGGCGGCATTCCGCGAGCTGTCGCGCCGGCACGTTCCGGCGATGCTCGCGCTTGCCCGCCGCATTGTCGGAAATGCCGCGGATGCCGAGGATGTGGCCCAGGAGGCCATGCTACGCGTCTGGACGAATGCCCCGCGCTGGCGTCCACTGGCGTCTGTCCGCACCTGGCTCACGCGTGTGGTGGTCAATCTCTGCCTCGACCGCAAGCGGCGGGCACCGTGGGTTGAGCTTGAGGCGGCGGGCGAGATTGTCGACCCTTCGCCCGGGGCGGAACAGGATGCCCAGTCCCGTGAGATCGATCGGCAAGTCGCCGCGGCGGTCGCAAAGCTGCCTGCGCGGCAACGGGCCGCGATCGCTCTTACCTATGATGAGGGCATGAGCAATGCGCAGGTTGCGGAAGTACTGGAAACGTCGGTATCGGCAGTCGAAACCTTGCTCGTGCGGGCCCGGCAAAATTTGCGGCAGGCACTTGGGCATTTGATGCGTGAGGACTGAGTGATGAAACGGAATCAGGGCATCGACGAGCTTTTGACGCGTCACTTCGATGCCGCAGACCATGGCAATGACGCTGCCGTCGAGCGCGTGCTCGCGGCCCTGGCGCGGCCTTTACCGCGACAGCGGGGAAAGTTGTTGAGCCGCTTGCCCGAGTTGCTGCTCGACTGGCAATTCGCCCCGGCATGGCCGCGCGTCGCCGCGCTCGCCTGTTGTGCGGCGCTCGGCCTGATGATCGGGTTTTCCGGTATCGACCGCAGCATCGATGGACTGAGCGCCGAGGCCGCGCAGGCGCCTAGTTTTGCAAGCGCGGTGTTCGAGCCCGAGCCTTTGACCGGGATACGGCCATGACCATCGCACACGCCACGCCATCGCTTCACACATCCTCGCCGCGCTGGCTGCTGCTGGCATCGCTGGCGGTGAACCTGTTCTTTATCGGGGTTGCAATCGCCCTATTGGTGCGCGCACCCGCCAAGCCGACTTATGACCGCAATGTCTTCGTGCGTATCGACCGCCTCGCCGAAACCCTACCGGCGAGCGACGCAGGCAAGATGCGCGCCGAGGTCGCGTCGCATCACGACGCCATCGAAACCGCGCAAACCAGATACCGGACGGCGCAGGACGTGATCCGCGCAAGCTTGCGCAAGGAGCCCTTCGACCGGTCCGCGATGCTGGCGGCCATGGTCCAGACGCGCGCAGCGCGGCAGAATTTCGACCAAGTTATCCAAGGTGTCGTGGCGCTGGCGGCGGCGGAGATGTCCCCAGCCGGTCGCAAAGCGCTCGCGGACTGGCCGCCCGGACGCAAGAAATAACGGCTAAAATATGCGGCGGTCGGAGTTGGGCTCTGATTCGCCGCAATTGAAAGTCGCTAAATGGGTTCGGGGTCATGGATTCTGAATAGGGGGATGAATCGGCGCGCGCGCCGGTTTCTGACGGTTGTGTATGGTGTTGTGCTGATGCAGCCTTTGGGTGGATGCCTCCTGACGGACAGGTCGAATCCTGCGCTCGACATTCCGCTGTTCTATCGCGACGGTCCGCGCAAACCTGCTGCCGCGCAAGCCGCATTGCCGCCGCTGGACTGGTGGCGCCGCTTTCATTCGCGCGAGCTGACCAAGCTGATCGACGAAGCGCGCGAAGCCAATCTCGACATCACCGCCGCCATCGCGCGCATCGTGCAAGCGGACGCGCAGGCGCGCATCGCCGGCGCGCCGTTGCTGCCGAACGTCGATCTCGATGCAACCGCCACCCGCTCGCGGTCCTCGCAATCTGTCGGTAACGCGGGGAATTTTGCGGGCGGCGGCGGCTCCGAGCGCAACCTGTTCTCAGCGTCGTTGACGGCAAGCTACGAGATCGACTTCTGGGGCAAGAACCGGTCGGCCTTGCGCGCGGCGGAAGAAAACGCCGTCGCCAGCCGCTACGACCGGGAAGTCGTTGGACTGACCACGGTCGTAAGTGTCGCCAACGCTTATTTCCAGGTGCTGGCGGCCCAAGACCGTCTCCACGTGGCGCGCGACAACGTCAAAAGCGCCACGCGTATTCTGAATGTCATCAAGCAGCGGCTTGCCGCCGGCACGGCATCGGAGCTCGAAGTCGCACAGCAGGAAAGTTTGCTGAACACGGAGCGGGCGAGCATCCCGCCGCTGGAGCAGACGCTGCAGCAGAACAAGGCTGCGCTCGCTTTGCTGGTCGCGCGCCCTTACGAGCGGGTCAACATCCGTGGCGGTAGTCTGACCAGCGTCGCGGTTCCGCGCGTAACTCCGGGGCTGCCGTCGGAATTAATCGCGCAGCGGCCCGATATTCGCGAAGCGGAAGCACGGCTTGCCGCGGCCGACGCCAACGTCGAGAACGCGCGCGCGCAGATGCTCCCGAGCATCACGTTGACAGCCGAAGGCGGCTTTCAGAGCGCCGTGCTCAAGACGTTGTTGCGGCCGGAGTCGGCTTTCTACGATCTCACCGCCGGCCTGACGCAGCCGATCTTTGACGGCTTCCGCTTGCAGGGGAATCTCGATCTGCAAAAGGGCCTGCAGGACGAATTGCTGCAGGATTACCGCAAGGCGGTGATCTCCGGATTCACCGATGTGGACAAGGCGCTGATCGCCGTCCGGCAGACTGCCGAGACCGTCCGATTGCAAATCGAAGTCGTGAACAGTTCGAAACGCGCGTTCGACATTTCAGAACAGCGTCTCAACGAAGGCACGGTCGATCTCGTCACCGTGTTGCAGACGCAGCAAACTTTGTTCCAGGCCCAAGACGCGCTGGCGCAGGCGCGGCTTGCCCGGCTTCTTGCCGTCGTCAGCCTGTATCAGGCGCTCGGCGGCGGCTGGTCGCCCAAGCCGGTGGTGGCCGACAATGCACGGTGAACTGCCGGCCACGGTGAAGGACAAAGCGCCGCCTCGCAGCAAGGCGCGGCGCTATGTCGTCTTTTTGTTGATCCTGATCGCGATCGGCGGGGCTCTCTATTATGCGTTCTCCGGCGGCGCCCCCAAGCAGCATCGTCGAAACCGCTTTGCCGCCGAAGGTCCGGTGCCGGTGCTGGTGGCAACCGCGGCGAAAGCGGACGTTCCGGTTTATCTCGATGCCGTCGGCACCACGCGCGCGCTCAACACCGTCACCGTGCGGCCGCAGGTCGACGGACGGTTGCTGAGCGTCAATTTCGACGAAGGGCAGGACGTCAAGAAGGGCGACGTGCTCGCGCGCATCGATCCCACGACTTTCAAGGCCGCGCTCGATCAGGCCGCCGCCAAGAAAGCGCAGGACGAGGCGCAACTTGCCAACGCGAAGATCGATCTCACCCGTTACGAAAGGCTCGCGGCGACCAACTCGATCAATCACCAGCAGGCCGACACGCAGAAGGCGTTGGTCGCGCAACTCACCGCGCAAGTTCGATCCGATCAGGCCGCGATCGAGAACGCGCAAGCGGTGCTGAACTACGCCACCATTCGCGCGCCCATCGACGGCCGCACCGGCATCCGGCAAGTCGACGAAGGCAATATTGTGCACCCTTCCGACTCGACCGGCATCGTCGTCATCACGCAGGTGAAGCCGATCTCGGTCCTGTTCAATCTGCCGCAGCAGGATCTCGATCAAGTCAACGGCGCTTTCGCGAAAGGCCCGATCCAGGTCGACGCACTCAAATCCGACGACAACTCGATCGTCGACCGCGGCAAGCTGACGGTCGTCGATAACCAGGTCGATCCGACGACCGGCACGGTCAAGCTCAAGGCGGAATTTCCGAAC
>DASUKT010000026.1:0-2178 GCA_036278575.1 Pseudolabrys sp.
CCAAGCTCGCCGAGCACGGCATCGAACAGGTCGGCGCAAAGCTCCGCGAGATGATGCCCTGGATCAAGCAGCGTGCGCTGGTGGATCGGAGCAAGAACTGAGCTGCCCGCGACAATGACGCTGTCATGCCCCGCGAAAGCGGGGCATCCAGTACTCACCGAGCCCTTTGTGATTACTGGATCGTCCGCCTTCGCGGACGATGACGGCTGAGTACGGATCACTTCTTCTCAATCCTCTCCCACAGCCACTTCGCCGCATCCTTCGGCAGCGCACCTTTTTCGCTCGCGCGCAAATTCGCCGCACACATCAGATCGACCGGGATGGCTCCGATCAGCGGCTTAAGCGCGGCGATCAGCTTGTCATCCTTGGCGCGTCGCGGCGACAGCAGCACGATCGCGTCGTAAGGCGGCATCGCATGCTTCGGATCGTCCAGTACCTTCAGATCGTATTGCGCGATACGCCCGTCGCTGGTGTAAACCGAGGCGACATCGACGTCGCCGTTCGCGAGCGCCGTATACATGAAATCGGGCTGCATCGAGCGCTGCGTGCGGAAATTCAGGCCGTAAACCTCACGGATCGATTTCCATTCCGGACGTTCGAAGAATTCGTAGTCACCGGCAATCGATAGCTGCGGGGCATGCGCTGCTAGATCGGCAATCGACTTGATGCCGAGCGCGTCGGCATTCTTGCGTGTCATTGCCAGCGCATAGGCGTTCTCGAAACCGAGGCTGCCGAGCAGGCGGACGCCTTTCGTCTGCTGCAGCCAGTTGCCGACGGCGCTCAGCACTTCGGCACGCGGCTTCACGTCCGCATGATGCATGTCGTTGGTCCAGATCGTGCCTGAGTAATCGACGTAAACGTCGATCTCGTTGGCTGCGAGCGCATTGAGGATAACGGCCGAGCCGAGTCCGTCGCGCCGCGTTGCGGAGAGCCCATTCGCGGCAAGCCGCTGCTCGACCAGTGAAGCCAGCACGTATTGCTCCGCGAACGGCTTTGTACCGATCACATACCGCTCCTGCGCGCGACCGAAGCCTGGCAACAGCGCGGCCAGCACGACAATCGCGAGGCCGGCGGCGCCTGCGCTGACGCGCCTTCGGCTGTGCACCGCGACACCGCGCTCCACGAGCGCGAGCAATTGATCGACTACCAGCGCCAGGATTGCAGCCGCAATACAGCCGAACAGCACGAACACCCAGTTCTGCGTCTGCAAGCCGGCGAAGATGTAATTGCCGAGGCTGGTCTGTCCAATTGGCGTGGACAGCGTCGCCGTACCGATCACCCATACTGCCGATGTGCGCACGCCGGCCATGATGACGGGCATCGCCAGGGGCAGTTCGATGTCGCGCATCGATTCCCAGGCATCGGCGCCGATCACGTAAGCTGCCTCGCGCAGTGACGGATTGACACCGGCCAAACCGGTCACGGTGTTCCGCAGTACCGGCAGCATCGAATAAAGCGCGAGCGCCAGCACCGAGGGCAGAAAGCCGAGCGCGGAAAAGCCGGCGCCGAAAATCCGCTCGCACAGGCCTGAGATGACGAGCAACAGCGGGTAAAACAATGCGAGCAGCGCGAGGCCCGGAATCGTCTGCACGATGCTCGCCAAGGCCAGTACGCTCGTCCGCAGCCGCGGTCTGCGCACCGCAAAAATCGCCAGGGGCAGGCTGACCCCAAGCCCGATAAGGAGTGCGGTGACGCTTACCAGCACGTGGCCGCCGAGGTAATCCGGCAAGCGGGCAAGCGCCTCGGCAAGACGTGCGTCGATGGTCATCCGCGCGATGATGGCTGGGTTTGCAACGTGCGGGCAAGCGGCTAGTTTGCAAGCAAACGGGGGAATTCGTGGCAATGGCGGTCGCCGCGGCGGCAAGCACACAAATCGCGACAAATGCGGTCGCGCTTTCTGATGTAACGGTCGCATTCCGGCTTGCCGGCGGCGGCCTCTATCGCGCGGTCGAGCACGCGTCTCTTGAGGTCGCCGACGGTGAATTCGTTTCCATCGTCGGCCCGACCGGCTGCGGGAAATCGACGCTGCTCAACATAACCGCCGGTCTTATCACGCCAGCCGAGGGCAGCGTCAGCATTTATGGCACGCCGCTCGCGGCGCTGAATCGGCAGGCGGGTTATCTCTTCCAGGCCGATGCGCTGTTTCCGTGGAAGACCGCAATCGACAATATCGCGATT
>DASUKT010000027.1:0-5726 GCA_036278575.1 Pseudolabrys sp.
CGCTTAGGTAGGCACGAGCGCTGCCTTCCTTAGCGAGATGGCCGGGACAAGCCCGGCCATGACAAACTATGAAAATTCGCCCGGCGACTCTCTCCGACATCTCCGCGATCACCCGCATCTATGCGCACGCGGTGCGGCACGGTACGGCATCGTTTGAGCTCGAGCCGCCCGACGAAATCGAAATGGCGCGGCGCATGAATGCGCTGCTTGCCGGTAAATTTCCTTACATTGTCGCCGAGATCGACGGCGCCCTCGCCGGCTATGCCTACGCCTCGCTTTATCGGACGCGGCCCGCTTATCGTTTCACGGTCGAGAACTCGGTCTATGTCGCGCCCGAAATGCAGCGGCGCGGCATCGGCAGGAAATTGCTCGATCAACTAATTGAGGCCTGCACGGCGCTCGGCTTCCGCCAGATGATCGCGGTTATCGGCGATTCAGATCAGGCCGCCTCGATCGGCGTGCACAAGGCGTGCGGCTTCGAGCCCGCGGGAACGTTGAAAAATATCGGCTATAAATTCGATCGCTGGCTCGATACGCCCTTGATGCAGCGTGCGCTCGGGCCTGGCGCGACGACGAAGCCCTAAGCGCGGGGCTCCGGACGTCCGATGCACGTCAGTTCGCCACCAGTGACAGCGTCCTGTCGATCGCGCGCAGCACCGGATCGAGCTCGTGTCCGCGCCGGACGACGAGTCCCGTCGCCGAGATCACGCTAAAAGCGCCCTGCTTGCGCGCAAATTTCGGATTTTTCTCGATCCGGTAGAGCGGGACTTCGGAGCTGCGGCGAAAAACGGAGAAGACCGCGCGGTCTTTCAGAAAATCGATCGCATAGTCGCGCCACTCGCCTGCCGCGACCTTGCGGCCATAAAGCCCGAGAATGCGATTGAGTTCGCGGCGGCTGAAGGTGACCTGGTTTAGGGGGGCAGCGGCGGCACGCGCCGGGATCGCGCCCCCCGCCGACTGGCTTGGATCGATTTCGCCGGAACCGAACGTCATGCGGCGCCTCCTTGTTGGATCATGACAATGATTGCGCCGGACGCCGGTTGCCGCAAGAGCCGACTAAAGACAAAAAAGTGCACGAAAACGGGCCCAAACACACATTCCGGCCTTCACGAACACGTTAAAAGAACCATAAAACTGCCCAATTTCGGACAATCGCCCGACACGCTGCACTGAGATAAGTAGCACCGTTGCCTCAAGGCCCGGTCTGGTTCGAGTCCGGATTCCTCAGCCCCCCAGCCCCCCGGGCTTGGCCGGCCGGGTCAGTTGAGTTCCGCGTACGGTTCAATCCCCAATACTTCGGGCCGGCTTTTTGCCGGCTCGATTTTTTTGCGCAATGTTCGTTGGAAGTTTCCCGCGACGACTTGAATCGCTCAGTGCAGGTCGATTTTGGCTGCGCCGAGCATGATGCCGGGCTTGGCCGCGACGCCGCTCTGCACGAGAACCGCGAGCGAATTGACGCCATCGGTCGAAACTTCGGAAACCGGTATGCTGAATTTTTTCGCCGTGCCGTCCCAGTCGCCGAGCTTCACCCAGTCGCGCACTACGTTGTAGTACGTGAGCGTGTGGCCGGAATTCTCGCCGCGCTCGATCGCGACAGAAATCTTGTGCGTTATCGGGCAGAGCCAGACCTCCGCCTCGTGGTGTCCGTCAGTTGCAGCCGGCACAGTTGCAGTGATCTTTCCATCGGCAACGGTAAGCGTCACCGGAAGCACAAGTGGCGAGGCTTTTTCGTGCGTCTGCGCAATCGCTTTTTCGATCGCGGCTTTATCGCTCCCGACGACCGGCATCACGCCGTTGACCACGACCTGCGGCGTATAGACTTCGCGATCGCCGCGCGCCTTCGCATAGGCGCGCTCGCGCATCGAATGGCCGTGCAGCGCAAGCGTGTCTTTCCAGCCGAGATAATCCCAATAATCGACGGGCAGGCTCATCGTGATGAGTGAGGAATCATTCGACAGCTCACCAAGAAGCTTGTCCGCCGCGGGGCACGACGAGCATCCCTGACTGGTGAACAGTTCGATAACGGCGCGTGGTTCGCCGGCTGCGGCCGGCCAGCCGGCGGCCGCGGCAGAGAGCGCAATTGCAGCCGAAACGGCGATGTCGTGAATCTTCATGCCAGCACCACGGCCCCGCCCCGCAGGCTTTCTTTAGGCTTCCAGGCGATCACCCGCCACTCACTTCGCGGTGAGGGGCAACAGTTACGCGGCCAAATGGCGCAGCACGTACTGCAGAATTCCGCCGTTCTTGAAGTAATCGAGTTCGTCGACGGTATCGATCCGGCAGATCAGCGGAACGCGCTTGAGCGTGCCGTTGCCCGAGACGATTTCCGCAATGAGACGTTGATGCGGTTTGATTTCGCCGTGCAGGCCGCGGATGGTGACCTGCTCGTCGCCCTTCAACCCCAACGATTGCCACGACGTACCTTCTTCGAACACCAGCGGCATGACGCCCATGCCGATCAGATTCGAGCGGTGGATGCGTTCGAACGACTGCGTGACGACGGCGCGGATTCCCAACAGCACGGAACCTTTCGCCGCCCAGTCGCGCGAGGAGCCGCTGCCGTATTCCTTGCCGGCGAACACCACCAGCGGCACGCGCTCTGACATGTAGCGCATCGCCGCGTCATAGATCGTCATGCGCTCTTTCGTCGGGTAGTGAACCGTGTAGCCGCCTTCGACGCCCGGCACCATCTGGTTCTTGATCCGGATGTTGGCGAAGGTACCGCGCATCATCACTTCATGATTGCCGCGGCGCGTTCCGTACTGGTTGAAATCCGCAGGCTTTACTTTGTGACCGACCAGATATTTGCCGGCCGGCGAATCGATCTTGATCGAGCCCGCAGGCGAGATGTGGTCGGTGGTGATCGAATCGCCGAGCAGGGCCAGTACGCGCGCGTCGACGATGTCCTCTAGCGGTTTGGGCTGCTTGGCCATCCCGCTGAAATACGGCGGGTTCTGCACGTAAGTCGATTTGCGATCCCAGTCGTAGGTGACACCGCCCTTGATGCTGATCTTGCGCCAGTTGCTGTCACCCTTGAACACGTCGGCGTATTTTTTCGTGAACATCTGACGCGTGATGTTCTTGGCGACAAAATCGGCGATCTCTTTGTTGGTGGGCCAGATGTCGCGCAAGAAGACGTTTTTTCCCTTCGCGTCGACGCCGAGCGGCTCCTTCACCAGATCGGCATTCAACGAGCCGGCGATGGCATAGGCGACGACCAGCGGCGGCGAGGCAAGGAAGTTTGCGCGCACATCGGCGTTGATGCGGCCCTCGAAGTTGCGGTTGCCCGAAAGCACCGCGCAGGCGACGAGGTCGCCCTCGTTGACCGCTTTTGAAATCTCCGGCGGCAGCGGTCCCGAATTTCCGATGCATGTCGTGCAGCCAAAGCCGACAAGATTGAAGCCGAGCTTGTCGAGATCTTTCTGCAAGCCGGACTTGTCGAGATATTCCGCGACGACCTGCGAGCCTGGTGCGAGCGACGTCTTCACCCAGGGCTTTACCGTCAATCCTTTGGCGGCGGCTTTGCGCGCGAGCAGCCCGGCGCCGATCATGACGTTCGGATTGGACGTGTTCGTGCAGGACGTAATCGCCGCAATAACGATGTCGCCGTTGCCGAGGTCGTGCTTGCGGCCTTCGACCGGCACGCGCTTCCTCATCTCCGACGCTTTCCCGAATTCCTTGTCCATGGAAGCAGCGAAACTGCTCTTCGCCTCTTTCAACGGAATACGGTCTTGCGGCCGCTTCGGGCCGGAAATCGAGGACTCGACCGTGGCGAGATCGAGCTTGAGAATGTCGGTGAAGATCGGATCCGGTGTGGTCTTGGTGCGATAGAGGCCTTGCGCTTTGGCATAAGCGGCAACGAGCGCCACCAGATCGTTGGGACGGCCGGTGTTCTTCAGATACGTGATGGTGTCGTCATCGATCGGCGAGAAGCCGCAGGTCGCGCCATATTCGGGCGACATGTTGCCGAGGGTGGCGCGGTCGGCAATCGACAGGTGAGTTAAGCCGGCGCCGAAGAACTCGACG
Source organism: Pseudolabrys sp. (assembly GCA_036278575.1). Lineage (GTDB taxonomy): Bacteria > Pseudomonadota > Alphaproteobacteria > Rhizobiales > Xanthobacteraceae > Pseudolabrys. Next base: position 4,027 of record DASUKT010000027.1, read on the forward strand.
AATTTTCCGACCACGCCGCGCTTGCGCAGCATCTCGGTGACCGTGAGCACGAGATCGGTGGCGGTGACGCCTTCCTTCAGCCTGCCGGTGAGCTTGAAGCCGATCACTTCCGGCAAGACCATGGAGAACGGCTGCCCGAGCATGGCCGCTTCCGCCTCGATGCCGCCGACGCCCCAGCCAAGCACCGAAAGTCCGTTGACCATCGTCGTGTGCGAGTCAGTGCCGACCAGCGTATCGGGATAGGCAACTTCCATTGTCGCCTGCTTGCCGTCGACCTTGACCTTGTCCTTGCGGCTCCAGACGGTGCGCGACAGGTATTCAAGATTGACCTGATGGCAGATGCCGGTGCCGGGCGGCACCACGCGGAAATCGTCGAACGAGCGCTGCGCCCATTTAAGAAATTTGTAGCGTTCCTGATTCTGCCGGTATTCTTCATCGACGTTCTTCTTGAAGGCCTGATTGTTGCCGAAGAACGTCACCGCAACCGAATGGTCGATGACGAGATCGACCGGCACCAGCGGATTGATCTTTTTCGGATCGCCGCCGAGGTTCTTCATGGCGTCGCGCATGGCGGCAAGATCGACCACCGCGGGCACGCCGGTGAAATCCTGCATCAGCACGCGCGCCGGACGGAATGCGATCTCGCGCTCGGACGTTTTATTCTTCAGCCACTCCGCGACTGCTTTAATGTCGTCTTTGGTAACCGTGCGCCCATCTTCGTAGCGCAGCAGGTTTTCAAGCAGGACCTTCATCGAAAACGGCAGGCGGGAAATGCCCTTGAGCCCGTTTCGCTCGGCGGTGGGCAGGCTGAAATAGGCGAAGGTTTTGGAGCCGACTTTCAGGGTCTTGCAGCATCGAAAGCTGTCAATTGAATTCATGTCCGCTGTTTCCATTGCCGGCTGGGAAACCGGCGCGTTTCTGCGCTAAGTTTTTACTTGGACAACGATTTTTCCGGTGGTGAGTTTCGCGTCGAAATTCCGTGCGTAGCGCCGCAACGGCATGGGCTTATAAGGTCTTTTCGCGGCAGACGCCATATTGACCGGAAAACGTAAACGATCATGGATGGGGGCCAAGCATCTTCTGCATACCAGCCGCCGAAGAGCGGCTTTCCGCGCAGCCCAGAAGCAACCTGATGCGCTTGCAGGCTGAAAATCTTGCCTGCAACCGTGGCGGCCGCGAGGTTTTCGCGGGCTTAGGCTTTTCTGTCGAGGCCGGCGAAGCGCTGATGGTCACCGGCCGAAACGGCGCGGGCAAATCTTCGCTGCTCCGCACAATCGCCGGCCTCCTGAGACCAACGACGGGCACGATCGCCTTACTCGGGGGGGCGGCAGAGGCGACCATTGCCGAGCAAGCCCACTTCGTCGGCCATCACGACGCCATAAAGCCCGCCCTGTCGGTCGAGGAGAACCTGACGTTTTGGGCACGGTACCTCGGCACCGGTTGCGACGTGGTGGCCGCTTTGGAGGCGGTTGAGCTTGCATCGCTGTCCGCCCTGCCCGCCGCCTATCTGTCGGCGGGGCAACGGCGACGGCTGTCGCTTGCCCGTCTTGTCGCCGTCAAACGGCCGTTGTGGCTTCTCGACGAGCCCACCACCGCGCTGGATAGCGTTGCACAGCAAAGGCTTAGCGTCCTGATGCAAGCGCATTTGCGCGCTGGCGGGCTGATTGTCGCCGCGGCCCACGGCCCGATCGGCCTCGAAA
>DASUKT010000028.1:0-11193 GCA_036278575.1 Pseudolabrys sp.
GTTCGTGTTTCCGAAAAGCTTCGTGCCCTCGCCGCCGAAGCGAGCCGCCATACCGCGCTCTGACAAGCTGGCCCACACAGCATTTGCAACACGGAGCCGGAACCGACCGCCCCTTCTCGCGATTTGATTTGTGTGGCCGCATAAGACGAATGCAGGTCCACAAACCAGCCGACAGGAGTGGATCATGCGTCTCATGCACGCGGTGCGGATTCACGCGTTCGGTAATCCCGACGTGCTCGAACTTGATGACGTTTCGGTCCCGGAGCCGACGGCGCACGAGATTGTCATTCGTGTCGCGGCAGCAAGCGTTAATCCCGTCGATTACAAAATACGCGCCGGCAAATATCCGGCCGTAAGAAAGGACCAGCTGCCGAAGGTTCTTGGCCGCGATGTCTCCGGAGTCGTCGAAACGGTTGGAGCCGAGGCGACAAAGTTCCAAAAAGGCGACGCGGTTTATGCGATGTTGGGGCGCGATGTGGGCGGCTATGCCGAATACGCGCTCGCCACCGACACCGAAGCCGCGCCCAAACCGAAAACGCTCGATTTCGTGCAAGCCGCGGCGGTGCCGCTTGCCGCCCTCACCGCATGGCAAGGATTGTTCGAGCATGGCCGGTTACGCGCCGGCCAACGGGTCCTGATCCACGGCGGCGGCGGCGGTGTCGGCCATTTTGCCGTGCAATTTGCGAAGGCCAAGGGCGCGTGGGTCGCCACGACGGTTTCCGCCGACGATATCGGCATGGTCAAGAGCCTCGGCGCCGATCAGGCTATCGATTACAAAAATGAAAAATTCGAAGATGCCGTGCAAAATATCGATCTGGTTTTCGATCTGATTGCGGGAGAAACGCAGCAGCGGTCGTGGGCCGTCTTGAAGAATGGCGGCTCACTGATTTCAACGCTGCAAAAGCCGGATGAGAAAACGGCTAGGGCGCGCAACATCCGCGCGACCAATTACGTCGCAGCTCCTAACGCACAACAACTCGAAGAAATCGCCCGCCTCATCGATGAAGGCAAGGTCAAGCCGGTTGTGAACGCGATCTACGCGCTTGAAGATGTCGCGCGGGCGCACCGCCACATGGAAAACGATCACATTCAGGGCAAGGTGGTGCTCAAGGTCGCTGCCTAAATCCGGCTACGCCGCCGTTCCCGCACGGTTCCAGCCCCGCGCGCCTTCGCCATAAATCTCGTGACCGGTTTCGCCGACAACCACCGTATCCTCGAGCTTGATGAAACCGCGCGAGGGATGCAGCAGCGTCGTCTCCACGGAAATGACCGACCCCGCTTCGAGCGGAATGTCGGCGTCCGTCGCTGGATAAGGTACCGGCCCACTGTCAGTAAGGCGTGGCCCCTCGTGGCTGACGAGACCCATGCCGTGCGCCAGAAATTCCATGTGGTTGTGGTGCTTCGACTTGGCGACGAGCGCTTCGCCCGCGGCATAGATTTCGCGGCCCATCGCGCCGGACTTGATCGGCTTCATCGCGGCGCGCTGGATCTCTTCGATCTCACCCAGCAGATCGACCAGTTCGGCATCCGGTTCGCCCTGGATCGCCATCCGGCAGATGTCGCCGATATAGCCTTGGAAATTTCCGCCGGAGTCGATCGACATGATGTCGCCCTTCTCCCACTTCTGATCGGAAGGCGCGCGGTTGAGGCTCGTGCCGCACGTGATGAGGCAATACTCGAACGTTAGGCCCCGATTTGTTTCCTCGCGGCGCAAGGTTTCGACCACGTCCCTCTTCGTCCCCGCACCCGGCCCGTATTTCGCGATCGTCGCTTTCATCGACTCAAGCACGGACTCGGACGCGATCTTCAGCTTCGCCAATTCATCGGGCGTTTTTTTGAGGCGCAGGCGCTCGAGCACGAACAGCGCATCGACAAGCTCCGCCTCGGGAAAGGCTCCGCGCAAAACGAGTGAAGCGTCGTAAGGAAGAAATCCGAATTCGGCCGCGATGCGCTTCGGCTTGAGGCCAACCTTGCGCATGTGCTCAACCGCCTTCTGCATCACGTCGACCGAACCTGCGCTCGATGTCTGCGCCTCGGGCGTCCACATTGGCGCGACTTCGCGCTGAAACTTTTCAAGCCGATGGCCGTAATAGGCCGCCTTCTCCGGCGCACCCCTTGGGTAGACCATGACCGGCAGATAGCGCGTAATGCCGGTCGCATCCATGTAGTCGAAGAAGTTCGCGCGATGGCCGCCGAGCAGATACTGGACGTTGTGCTTCGACGTCGCGACGATCACGTCGATGCCGGCGTTATCCATCAAACGGTCGAGCCGTGCGCGGTCGAATGGAACGGCGACGCCGCCCGGATGCTGTGCGCTGACGTTCATGGTGCCGCTCCGTTTGACGGATGCCACCAAGCTATTGCCACAGCTCCTTGCTCGCAAGCCTCGCGCCGGCAACGAGCGCTTCCAGCTTCGCCCACATGATCGACGGATGCACGCGGCGATGGAACGGCCCTTGCGCAAAACCGCAATCGGTGCCGGCGATTACATTTTCACGGCCGACAAATTTCGCCAGGCGAACAATGCGCTCGGATACAAGCTCAGGGTGTTCGACCACGTTGGTGGCATGGCTGATGACGCCGGGGATCAGGATTTGTCCTGGTGAAAGTTTCGCGTCCTTCCAGACTTTCCATTCGTGCTCGTGGCGCGGATTGGCGCCTTCAATGACGTAGGCCCCGACCTTCACCTTCAGAATGAGATCGACGATGTCCTTCAGTGGCACGTCGGTCGTGTGCGGGCCGGGCCAGCTTCCCCAGCAGACATGATAGCGGACGCGGTCGGCGGGCAAACCCTCGATCGCATGATTGATCACCTCGACCTGACGCGCGAGCCAACGCCGGTAATCCTCGAAGCTCGCCGGCGGCACCATGCGGTCATACGTGACGGCGTTACGGGCATCGTCGAGCTGCACGATGAAGCCGGCATCGACGATCATCTTGTATTCCGTGCGCATCGCTTCGCCGATCGCGGCGAGCAACTCGTCGTCATTTTTGTAGTATTCGTTCTTCCGATCCGGAATCACGCTCGCGGGGGCTGCCACCGGCAGGAACGCTTCTTCGACCTTGGCGCCTTTAAGCGCCGCTTTGAAGTTGTCGATGTCACGCTGGAGCTCTGCCTGACCCGTGTACCGGATCGGGCCGACGCAGATCGACTCTGACGTTGTCGCCACCCCGTCGTGCGCGTCAAGTTCGGCGTAAAATTCGGCAAAGCGCTCGCGGTCGGCGCCACGTTTGAATGGATTGGCCGTGTCGGTCTTGATCGGCCGCCGCTCGAACCCGCTCAGCCGCTCCAGCACGTATTGCGACCAGCTGATCGATTTGCCGAACTCGCCGTCGCTCACCACATCGATGCCGACCTGCGCTTGATGCGAGACGACTTCCGCAACCGAGTCCTTCAGGCAAGCGGCGTAGGCGCTCTCGTCATAAGGCTTGCGGGCCTGTTTGGCGCGCAGGAATTCCTGCAAGGCGGAGGGACGAATAAGGCTGCCGACATGCGTGGTCAGGATACGATCGGTACTGCGCTTCATAAGGTTACTCACCGGGAAAAGGATTTGCGCCACGCTATGCGCGAGCTTGCCGCGGAAGGCAATGCGTTTCGCGAAGTGGGCAGCGCCCCAATCAAGCCTTCACGACGCCGATAAGCTGTTCGAGTTTGGCGGGATCGTCCTGCAGCGTTTTGCTTGGGCCGTCATAGACGACGCGGCCCCGGTCCATCACAACGGTCCGCGGCGCAATTTCCAGCGCAAGCCGCGTGTTTTGCTCCACCAGCACGAGGGCCACGTCCGTCTCGGTCAGTTTCTTCACCGCACGCGCCAGCTCCTCCACGATCACAGGCGCAAGCCCCTCGGAAGGCTCGTCCATCAGCAGCACACTCGGATTGCCGATCAGCGCGCGCCCGATCGCCAGCATCTGCTGCTCGCCGCCCGAAAGTTGATTGCCGCGGTTGTCGGCGCGCTCGGCGAGGCGCGGGAACAACTCGAACACCGTCTTCAACGTCCAATGGCCGGGGCGGACGGCAATTTGCAAATTTTCGGTTACGGTCAGGGATGGAAAAATTTCGCGCTCTTGCGGCACATAGCCGAGCCCCGCATCGACGCGCCGGTAAACGGGAAGTTTCGATATCTCCATGCCGTGCAGCCGGATGGCGCCGCCGTGCAGGGTCGTATGGCCCATGATGGTCGTCAGCAACGTGCTCTTGCCGACGCCATTGCGGCCGATGATCGACAGCGTGCCGCCGTCGGCTACAGCGAGCCGAATATCTTCCAGGACGACGGTTTCGCCGTAGCCCGCGAACACCGACTCGAGCTCCAGGACACTCTTGCGCTCAGCCATGACGCGCTCCGCCTCCGACGCGGTGCCCTTCCTGGCCAAGATAGACCGCCCTTACCTGCTCGTTGGCCATGATCTCATGCGGGGTGCCTTCGGTGAAAATTGCGCCGGCCACAAGCACTGTAATCTTGCGCGCAAAACGGAAAACGACGTCCATGTCATGCTCGATGATGAGAATGGCGATATCCGGGTCGAGATTCGCCACCACATCGAGAATGAGATGCGTTTCCGACGACGGCACACCCGCCGCCGGCTCGTCCAACAGCAAGACGCGCGGCTTCTGCGCCAGCGCGATCGCAATTTCGACCAGGCGTTGACGGCCGTAGGGAAGTTCACGCACGAGCTTGAGCGCATCTTCAACCAGCCGCAGCGACGCCAGATGATCGAGCGCTTCATCGATCACAACGCGCCGGCCACCGGTTGCCCGCCACAGATTATTGCAATGACCGTCGCGCTCGCCGATCGCAAGGCAAAGATTTTCGAGAACGGTCAGGCCGCGGAACAACTGGTTGATCTGGAACGTGCGCGCGACGCCGCGCCGGGCGCGCTGTGCCTGCGACAGCGCAGTTATGTCCACTCCGTCGAGCGAAACGCTTCCAGACGACGGCTTGAGCAAACCCGTAATGAGGTTGACCAGCGTGGTCTTGCCGGCGCCGTTCGGCCCGATTAGCGCGCGGCGCGCGCCTCGCTCAAGAATAAGATCTACATCCCGCGTTACCTTCAACGCGCCGAAGCTGCGATTCAGTCCGCGTACGTCCAGCACCGCGTCGGTCATGGCACGCGGTCTTCCGCTGCGACGCGGCGCGTGAGCGCCAGATACACCACGTTGATGCTAGCGGCGATGACGGCTCCAAAGCCCGCGAATACCAAGACTCGCCCGGGCAAGCTCGTTATGTATTCGGACATCAGGTCCGTTTGTCCGAAGTTGACCGCAAAACCTGCAATGAATCCGATCATCGCGCCGTCCAGGGCCGAAACGGTCAAAGCATTCCAGTCCTCTCGCTTGAATACGAGACGCCGCGCGCGGGCCTCGCGGCGCGGGCGGTCGCGCCGGACGACGTCCTCCGCTAAGCCCAACAGTCCACGCGGCGCGAACAACACCGCCAGGATCAGCAACAGACCTATGCCGAATTGCCAAAACGTTGGGCTCAATTTCGACAGATGATCCTCCAGCACCATGTAGACAACGGCGCCGATAAACGCGCCGTAGAGCCGACCGGTGCCGCCAAGGATCAGCATCACCATGACTTTCGCGGAATTGTCGAAATCGAACACCGTCAGCGTGACGTACGCATTGGTTTGCGTGAACAGTGCGCCGGCAATCCCGGCGATGGCGGCGGAGATCGTGTAGACCGTCACCAGCCGCCGGTGCACCGGCGAGCCGATCGCATTCATGCGCCGCACATTTTCCCGGATGCCGGTGAGCGCCTGCCCGAACGGCGAATAGACGATGCGCCGCACGATGTAAAAGATAACCGCGAGGACGCCCAGCACGTACAGATAATTGACGTGCCCGTAGAGGTCGTAATCGAAAACGCCGAAGAGCGGCGAGATCACGAGCCCCGGCAGGCCGTCGTAGCCGCCCGAAATGTCGGAGCGCAGATTGCCGGCTTCTTGCAGCATGATCGCAGTAGCAAGCGTGAGCATGATGACGGTGAGACCGCGGTAACGCAGGATGAACCAGCCGGTCACAAATCCGGTTAGCCCCGCCATCGCCGCCGCCGCGACCAAACTCGACAACGGCTCGCTCCAGCCGAGCCGCGCGATCAAGAGGCCGACCGTATAGGCGCCAACGCCGAAGAAGGCGGCATGCCCGAGCGATACGATGCCGGCATAGCCAAGGATCAGATCGAGCGAGAGCGCAAACATGACCATGATCAGCGCCTGGTTGCCGAAGGTCATGCGATCCGGAAACAGGAAGAAGGCCGCGATTGCCAGCAACCACGGCAGGGCTTCCGCTGGGCGGAAACGATGGCGACTGACCAGATAATGGGCCGCGCGTTCGCGGGCGCCGGCGGTGGCAAGCGCGGCGCTTTTGTCACTCACGGCCATAGAACCCCGCCGGTTTGATCAGCAGAACAATGACCGTAACGGCATAGATGAAGAAGCCGCCGGCGTCGGCGAGCAGGTACTTGCCGGCCGTGTCGATGATCCCGAGCACGAGCGCTGCGAGCAGCGTTCCTTTGAGACTGCCAAGCCCTCCGACTGCGACGACGATCAGGAACAGCACCAGATACAGCAGCGCAAAATTCGGATTCAAGCCGAGCAACTGGATAGCCAGCCCGCCGCCGAGCGCGGCAAGGCCGGAGCCGAGGGCAAACGTAAGCGTGAACAGCCTATCGACATTGATGCCGATCGATTCTGCCATGCGCCGGTTATCGACCGCCGCGCGGATCATGGCGCCGATATTGGTGCGCTCGAAGCCGTACCAAAGCACGGCGATCAGCGCGGCGCCGACCGCGATCATGAAGACCCGATAGGCCGGAAAAGAGCGAAAACCGAGATTGACCGATCCTTGCAGCCAATCCGGCAGCGGCACCGATTTAGGGATGGGCCCATAAAAATAGGTGAAGGTTGCGATCGCCATGAAGGCAAGGCCGATCGTCAACAGAACCTGCTCGAGATCGGTTGCGCGGTAAAAGCGCCGGTAGAGACGGCGCTCGAATCTCACGCTGATGAGCGCAACAAGCACCGCTGCGATGATCAGCGAGGGAATAAAGCCGACGCCGTAAGAGCGCGTGAGCGAGACGACGATATAGCCGCCGACCATCGCGAACGCGCCATGGGCGAGATTGACGAAGTTCATCAGCCCCATCGTCACCGAAAGGCCGACGGAGGTGATGAACAGGAACATGGCGTAGGCCAAGCCGTCGAACAGAATGCTGACGGCGATATTGGCGTATTGCGGCACGAGCCCCACCTCGCGTTAAGAAAACGCCGCCGCGTGTTTATGCGCGGCGGCGCCGATTCCTGTCAAATGCGGGTCAGGCGATCACTTGCCGCAGCGGCCGATTTTGAGCACCTTGCATTCGTCTTTGACGTTTTTCACCGTGTCGAGGATGCGCTCGCCGAGTTTGCCGTTCGGCTTGCGATAAACCTCCATCGCATGCTCGTTCTGGACAATGTCGCGAGTGGCCGGATCGATCTTGACCGGACCGCGCGGCCCGACCGCCGACCACCCCTTCATCGCGTCCACCACTTTCATTCCGTTCGACAGATCGCCATGCAATTTGTTGATCGTATCGAAGATCGCATGCATGGTGTCCCAGCCCGCCGCCGACATGAAATCGGGGTAAGAGTCTGGCCCGTACGCTTTGTGCCACTCTTCCTTGAATTTCTTGTTGGCCGGGCTGTCGAGATCGACCGCGTAGTGACCCATCACGATCGTGCCGATCGCCGCATCGCCCATATCCTGCAGCTTGTTGTCCGGGATGAGGTCCATCGGACCGATCAGCTTGATGCCCGCCTTGCGCAGGCCGAGCTCGCCATAAGCCTTCATGATGCCGGTGGCATGCGCGCCTGACGGGACGAAGGCGTAGAGGCAGTCGGGATGAGCGTCCTTGACGCGTTGCAAGAAGGGCGTGAAGTCCGGCACCTGCACCGGGCTGCCCATCGGGATGGACAGCGTCACCTTGCCACCGGCCTTCTTGAAGCCGGTCTCGAAAGCTTCGACCGAGTCTTTGCCGGGCGGGAAGTCGGTGTAGGCAACGGCCGCGGTCTTGCAGCCCACCTTGTTATAGGCGTACGCGCCCATCGGATAGGCCGGATCCCACATGCTGAACGAGAGCCGCACGATGTAAGGCGACAGGTTCGTGATCCACGCCGTGCCGGCATTGGCGATGACCATCGGCACCTTGGCCTGCGTGATAACCGGCGCCAGCGCGATCGCTGACGGTGAAAATACGAAGCCGGTGACGAGTTGCACCTTGTCGTTGGTGATCAACTCGGTCGTTACTCGCTTGGCGACGGCGCCGGTCGGCGGACCTTCGTCGCGTTTGATGATCTCGATCTTATTGGGGGCAATGTCCTTGGCGTGAAGCTTGACGTAAAGATCAAATGCCTTGTCGATCTGGTGCCCGAGATCGGCGTTGGCGCCGCTGAACGGGAGCACCACGCCAATTTTTACCGTCGCAGCCTGGGCGGCTCCGCCCACTGCGAACGCCAGGGCCGTCAGCCCAAGCCATCGCAAAATCCGCATTTCGTCCTCCCTTAGGCCTCCGAATTGGTTGGGAATCCCACCAATTCACGGCCCGCTTTTTGCGCCCAACCGCGCTAAAGTGGACCAATTTCGAGGGTGAGGTCAATTGGCAACGCCGCCGCGGCACGCGCGTCAAAACGCTCAAAGTGCGTGGCAGTTCGCGGCGATCAGGCCGGGGATTTCGCAGCCGCTTCGGATGCCGCGATGTCAGGCTGCAACGTCGCGGCCTCGTCGACGCGATGAAGAACATCGGCGGAGGCCGCGATCTCGACACGGTCGCGCCCGTTCTTTTTTGCAAAGTAGAGCGCCTGGTCGGCGCGCGCCAACAGGTTCTGCAGATCGAGGACCGCACCCTCGCAATGTGCGATGCCGATGCTGAGCTTTGCTGCGATCGACCTGCCTTCTACATCGGACGCATATTCTGCGAACAGTGTCCGAATCCGTTCAGCCACCGCCACTGCCTTCTCGGCACTGATGTCATAAAGCACCGCGGCAAATTCCTCACCGCCAAGCCTTCCGATCAGATCCGACGACCGGACAATCTGGCGCGCCGTATCGGCAAAGATTTCCAGCACCCTGTCTCCCGTCGCGTGCCCAAACCGATCGTTGATCGACTTGAAGTGATCGAGGTCGATGGCGAGCACCGCCGTCGGACGCGGATCGGCGATATAGCGTTTTGCGAGCGTCGCTGCGTCCTGCAAGAACGAACGGCGGTTCGCAATGCCGGTCAAGGGATCGATCATTGCCGCGGTGCGGTGGCGCAATTCGGTGCGCTCCTTCGCCATCGCCAGTAGAATGAAGGCGATCGAAATCGTGAAGAGCAGCGCCTCAAAGCTCAGCACCGTCAGCCATACGCTGCCGAACATGCGGCTGTCTGTTGGCCATGGCAGCACCGCTATCAGCGGCGTGCGGAGCAAAAACAGCGCGCCGTGCGCAAACAGCAAAAAAATTGCCGGCCAGCGCGAAACCAGCTTCTCGCTGCGCCCGCGCCAGAATTCGTACGACGTAAGCCAGATGTAGGCGGTGATAATGCCCGAGGCGATCAACACGCGAATCTGGAGAGCATCGGCGAGGATCGGCAATCGGCATACAAGGAGCCACAGTACGGCGCCGGTGACGAGATAGACCGGCTCGACCGGACGGTCGTCAAAAACCCGCGCGCCCGTCCAACCCACCGCGTAAGCGGTGAACAACAGGGCGTTGGCGAGATCGATCGAAATGAGGTCGGGCGTCGAACCGTAAGTGCCGAACAGGACAACGGACGCGGCACGGAAAAGATGGGCGAAGCCCCACCATGCAACCGCGGTAATGGCGGTGTTTTGGACCCACGCGAAAAGCAGAAGCAGCCCGAGGAGCGCCTCCACGTAGATCGTCACCATGAACAGCGTATGGACGTCGAGCTGCATTGATTACAGGCGCATTCTTCCGCGGCGCCTTCCCACCTGCCCCGCGTCCACTATTGGCCGGCGCACCAAACAACTGGTGAATGCCGGTATCCGAATGCCCGATATGGTTTCGGAGACCTTTCCGGATTTGCGGCATTGAGGCGGGCGAAGTGCGGCTGTCTCTATGCACATGGCGCAAAGCGCCTCTGAAAGGCATGGAACGCGCCCTTGTGGGCCTTCCGCCCCTCATTTAGGGTCGAAAAGTCATGCAAATCCGCGACGGCATCGTTGAAGCCATCGGCCACACGCCGCTCATCAAACTCAAGGCAGCGTCCGAGGCGACCGGCTGCACCATTCTCGGCAAGGCCGAATTCATGAATCCCGGCGGCTCGGTCAAGGACCGCGCCGGCCGCCAGATGATCCTGGAAGCCGAAAAGCGCGGCGAATTGCGTCCGGGCGGCCTGGTCGTGGAGGCAACGGCCGGAAACACCGGCATTGGCCTGGCGCTTGTAGCGAATGCGCGCGGCTATCGCACGATCATCGTTATTCCGGAAACCCAGAGCCAGGAAAAGAAAGACGTGCTGCGCCTGTTCGGCGCCGAGCTTGTCGAAGTGCCCGCCGTCGCGTTCAGCAATCCCAATAACTACCAGCACGTCGGCCGCAGATTGGCGGAGCAGCTGCGCAAGGCTGAAAAGAACGGCGTCATCTTCGCGGATCAATGGAATAATCTGGCGAACAGCAAAGCGCATTATGTCTCGACCGGCCCGGAAATCTGGGACGATTGCAACGGTCGCATCGATGGCTTCGTTTGCGCCGTCGGCAGCGGCGGCACCCTCGCCGGCGTCTCAAATTACCTGAAAGAGAAAAACAAAGCCGTTGTCATCGCCGTCGCCGATCCACGCGGTGCGGCCATGTATAATTTTTTCGATCATGGCGAAGCTAGAGCGACTGAAGGCGGCTCGATCACCGAAGGCATCGGCTTGGGGCGCGTGACGGCTATCGTCGAGCAGATGAAGGTCGACAAAGCCTACCTCATTTCCGACGAGGAAGCCGTTCCGGTCATTTTCGATCTGATGAAGGACGAAGGCCTGTGCGTCGGCGGCTCGTCCGGAATCAACATTGCGGGCGCGATCCGCCTCGCGAAAGACCTCGGTCCCGGCCACACGATCGTGACCATCCTCGCCGATTTCGGCACGCGCTATCAGTCGAAACTGTTCAATCCGGAGTTCCTGCGCTCGAAGAAGTTGCCGGTGCCGGAATGGCTCACCCGCAAATCGGACA
>DASUKT010000029.1:0-6121 GCA_036278575.1 Pseudolabrys sp.
TGCGAGATCGCTTCGTACTCCTTCGGCCTACCGCGCATGCGGTTGTTTGAGACAAACTTCGGCAAATTTGCCGCGATCGCCTGAGTCGAAAACTGTTTGCCGTCAAACACCAGCACTCCTTTCACGTTTGGGCCGAACGGCTGGATCACGGAGCCGTCCGACCGTACGTAGCGAATCGAAACCAGCGTCCAGGTACCGATAAATTGGTCGGCAGCACTCTCCGCCATCGCTGCGGCATTCATAAACAGCGAGAGCACGAGAGCCATTGCGGCGATGATCGGCTTTCGATGCATGGATAAAGCTCCCATTCGATCCTGACTCACCGCTTTTACCGAATTTTGCATTGTGCAATAATTCTCGATTATCAGGACGGGCTGTTCGCTTCGACCGAACAATGCGTGGAACTGAATTCACCGAGATGTCTGCGTTTGCGGCCGTCGCCGAACACCGCAGCTTCGCCAAAGCTGCAAATAAGCTTGGTGTCGCCCGCTCGACGCTCAGCCAAAATCTTCGTTCTTTGGAGGACCGGCTCGGTGTTCGGCTGCTGAACCGCACGACGCGCAGCGTGTCATTGACGCAAGCGGGCGAACGGCTGCTGACCCGGTTGCGTCCCGTGTTGGCCGAACTTGCAGCAGCGACAGGCGACCTCGATGGCTTTCGGAAAAGACCGAGCGGCCTGCTTCGCGTCGTCGTTCAGCCGCCGGTTGCCAGCCTGCTGATGGGGCCGCTCCTCGGACGCTTCCTGGAGGAATATCCAGACATCACGCTCGACTTGTCGGTGGTGCGAATGCCGACCGATATCGTGAGTGCGGGGTTCGATGCCGGCATCCGCTTCGGCGAGCAGGTCGACCGCGACATGATCGCGATGCGCGTAATGAATGAAGCACGCTTCGTGGTCGTTGCAGCTCCGAAATACCTGGCGCGGCATCCAGCCCCCAAAACGCCGGCGGATTTACAGCATCACAACTGCATCCGCAGCATGCTGCCCAATGGCACGGTTTTCGGCTGGGAATTTCAAAAGAAGGACAGGCGCGTCCATGCCAAAGTCAATGGAACGCTTATCGTCGATGACATCGATCTTTCGATCCAGGCAGTGTTAGGCGGCGTCGGCTTGGCCTATCTGCTGCACGATTATATCGCAGCCGATATAGCGCGTGGGCGTTTGGTCCCAGTGTTGGAAGACTGGACTCCTCGCTTGTCGGGGTTCTTTCTTTATTATTCAAGCCGCAGGCAAATGACCCCGGCACTTCGGGCCCTGGTCGATTTTCTCAAGGTTGAGACAAAGAGGCGGGGGATTTCTCCGACTGCCGCGCCAAGCACCCGGATATCGCGGAACTATGTTTTGCTGCCAAGGCGTTTCAAGACGCCTGCACCTCGCCGGACACCAAGCTAGTCCTCGAACACCCTACGCCGGCGCTTCGCGCGCGTGCAGCGCCATTGCGATCAAAGCCGATCCGCCGAACACCAGATTGATTCCGACCAGAAGCCCGATCGCCCAGGCGGCCGTGCTCGGCAAGCCGGCGAAAATCAACGCGCTCAGGATCAGGTCGACGACGCCGCTCGCCAGCATCCAGCCCCAGCGCCCGGACAATTCGCGCTTGTGGTCGAGCGCGAACATGATCGAGGCAACGCCCTCGATGATGAAGAACGCGACGAGCACGATCGTCAGCGAAAGCGCGCCGCGCAACGGCGATGCCAGAAGCAGAAGGCCGACCACAATTCCGAGCACCGCGGAAATCAACGACCACCAGAAACCGGGCGCCTGCCGCATCCAGAACGTCGTCAGCAATCCCATGACGCCGCTGACCAGAAACAGCCATCCGATGATGATGGTTGCGGCAATTGTCGCGAGAGGCGGCAGCGCGATCGCGGTCGCGCCGAGAACGACCAGCACGACGCCTTCAATCAAGAACAGAATCCAATGCTCGTGCAAGGCGGTCGCGACTGCGCGCTGGACGCGGGTAATGTCAGGTTGGAACGTAGCCATGGCAACCTCCAACGTTCATCCGTTGAAGGATTATATAATATCGCGCGCGGGCCCGATATTGCACCGGCGGCCAATAAGGCCTGCGGTGCAACCGCGCGAATTTGCTGTGATTTTCACCGCGGCAGCGCGCCGACGCCTACAAACGCTCGTGTTCGAGGCCCTTGTAAATGTTGGTTGGCGTGTGTCGGGGCTCTAAGTGGATAATTTGCGATACGCCCAGAGCGCCGGATACGCTATCGTCGTACCCGCCATATTAAGAAAAACAAGCATCGCATAGACATGCGAAGCTGCCCCGATGCTGGCGAAGCGAATGTACCCAACAACGGGAAAAGCGATAGTCAGAATAATGAAGACAAAACTTGCGATCTTTCGCTGATCGGGCGCGACCGTGAACGTTGCTAGAAAAACCGAAAATGCGGCAGCAAACGTGAACGTGGTACGCACGCCTGCACCCAGAACATGCCCGAGCAATACAACAACGACGATGTAACTAGCCACTGCAACAAAGCAGGCCAATATCCAGCGGGCTGCTCGCCAAATGCGACTGAGCTTGCCCGGAGCACCTCTGGTTTCAACCAGTGCTGTCTGCCGCGTTTGCGCAAGATAGCCGCCCAGCAATCCAAAAATCGGGCCGGCATACGTCACCGCAAAACTGAGAAACGTCAACGGATGGTTTTGAACGCTTCCCCCGTGGGTAAACAGCAGATGGAAACGAGCAAGAAGGTCGACCGGAATCCCGATTCCAGCGACCAATGCGCCGTGAATTAAGTGATTATATTTTGCGATCCGTGCAGCAACATAACCTGCACCGACTGCCGTCGGAATGAGCATGGCTGTTAGAAGGAAGGATGTGAAGGGTCCTGATGCTTTGATGGCAGCCGCCACACTACCGGGATTGTGATCGATATTCCGAAGAAAAATGACGGCTGCTACTCCGAATACCGACAATACGTAAAAAACGATTAGAATGGCGAAGTAAGCCAATATTCCAATCAGCAGCGCTTTCGCGGAAACAGCACGCACGGCAGTCGCTCCCTTGACAGTCGCTGCCGCTATATCGCGTGAACGTTCAAAAAATATATATCGTCAGTTGCAAAGCGTGGCTTTCAGTGAAGCAAGGGTAAAGCGATAAACCGTATGGATCGTCCACACGATCCGTAAAATTTTCCGTTTTTCGGAAATAACGCGCGGCAGGAACCTACGTCCATAGCCGCTCGTTTTGCAGATTCTTGTAAATATCCGCCACGTATTCGCCGTAGCCATTGAACAGCAACGTCGGCCGCCGCTCGCCGGTGCCGATCACTTCCTCGGTTGCCTGGCTCCAGCGCGGATGCGGCACCTTCGGATTGACGTTGGCCCAGAAGCCGTATTCGCTCGACTGCAATGCTTCCCATAAGCCCTTCGGCCGCTTGTCGGTGAAGGTGAAGCGCACGATCGATTTGATCGACTTGAAGCCGTATTTCCACGGCACTGCCAGCCGCAACGGCGCACCCATTTGTTTGGCGATCGGATGGCCGTACGCGCCGGTCGCAAGAAACGTCAGCTCATTCGCCGCCTCGGCCATGGTCAGGCCTTCGATGTACGGCCACGGATACCACGGCTGCCGCTGGCCGGGCGCGACCGACTTGTCCATGAACGTTTCCATGCGCACGTATTTCGCCGAGCCGAGCGGGCGTGCGAGGCCGACGAGCTTCGAAAACGGAAAACCCGTCCACGCGATCGCCATGCTCCACGCTTCGACGCAACGATGGCGGCAGGTGCGCTCCTCGAGCGTCATTTTGCGGATGAGGTCGTCGATGCCGACTTCCTGCGGCTTCTCGACCATGCCGTCGATCTTCACCGTCCACGGCCGGATCTTCAGCGCCTGCGCCTGCTCGGCGACATCTTTCGATGAATTGAATTCGTAGAAATTGTTGTAGTGTGTGTTGATCTTCTCGTCGGTAATCGGCCGGTCGAGCGTATATTTCGTGTTGCGTTTCGCCGGATAAAGGCCGGCCGTCGGATCGGGCAATTTGGCGAGATCGGCCACGCGCTGCGCGGATGCAAGACCGGGGGCCAAGGCCAGCGTGCTCGCGCCGCCGGCGATAAATGCGCGGCGGTTGAAAAAATACTGCTCCGGTGTGGCCAGGCGTTCGGGAATCTCCCAGCCGCGGCGGCGAATGACGTGCATGAGCGGACCTCTTGAATCGACGATGTCAGAGGTACGGCTCCGCCACCTCACTGGCAAATCACGGATATGGGAAGGCATTTCTGCTGTCACTCCGCGCGAAGCGCGGCCCGATGACAGGCTCCGCGACAAGCCCGGAATCCATAATCCCGGTCTCGGATTATGCATTCCGGGTCCGCGAGCTTCGCTCGCGTCCCGGAATGACGGGTTAACGATTTATTCCGCCGCCCTTCTCGCTGCGACGATCTGATCCGCGGTGCGGCCGGTGAGCTCAGCCATGTGGTCGAACTTGAACGTGAAGCTGCCGACACCGGCCGTTGCGGAGCGAACCTCGATGATGAGATCGCCGATTTCCGCCTCCGGCATCTGCGCGCGCACCACGTCCCAGCCGCCCCAGCCTTCGCGTGTGTCGAAGCCGAGTATTTGGCCTCGCCTTCCCGAAAGGATCGCGTTCATCTTCGCGGTCGCTTCCGAGGGACAAACGATTTCGACCAGATGGATTGGCTCGAGCAGCACGGGATTGCACTGCGGCAATCCTTCCACGATTGCGATGCGGCCCGCCATCTGGAACGCCATGTCGGACGAATCGACCGTGTGATACGAGCCGTCCACCAGCGCCACCGCAAGATCGACGACCGGAAATCCGAGCGGCCCGTGCTTGAGCGCGTTGATAACGCCCTCTTCCACCGACGGAATGTAGTTGCGCGGCACCACGCCGCCCGTGATCTTTTCCTCGAACTTAAATCCGGTACTGCGCGGCAATGGCTTGATGTCGAGCACCACGTCGCCGAACTGGCCGTGGCCGCCGGATTGCTTCTTGTGCCGTCCGCGAATCTGGATCGGCTTGCGGATCGTCTCGCGATAGCCGACCGTCGGCGGCTGCGTATTGATCGGAACGCCGTAGCGGTCGCCGAGCCGTTCGCCGGCGACACGCAAATGCATTTCGCCCTGCCCCCAGATCACAACTTCATGGCTCTCGGGATTATGCACGACCGTGAGCGAGGGGTCCTCCTCGGTCAGTTTCGTGAACGCCTGGCCGAGCTTGACGTCGTCCTTGCGTTCGCGCGCCTGCACCGCAATGGCGAGCACCGGCGGAAAAGGCGTCACGCCTGCGACCGCACGATGCGGCTGCTTCCCGGTCGATAATGTATCGCCGGTCTGGGCGTGATCGAGCTTACCGAGTGCAACGGTCTCACCTGCAGCAGCCGGTCCGCGCTTCTCGGTATGTTGCCCCATTAACCTGAACACGCCGGCGACCCGCCCGGCTTCGCGCTCCGGCGTGTTGAATGTGGTGCCGTCTGCGACCTGGCCGGCGAGAACACGCGACACCGACATCTTGCCGCCATGCGCGGTGTGGAATGTCTTGAGCACCACCGCGACCGTTTCACTGCCCGCATCGACACCGAGGCGCGCGGCGGTCTCCGCGACGCCAGAGGATTCATGCCGTATTGCTTTCAAAAGGCGCAGCACGCCGTTGGTGCGTGTTGCGACCCCCATCAGCACCGGACAGATGATGCGCTCGCGCAAATCCCTAGCCAGATCGTCGAAGACCTTATCCCGCGGCGGCTCGATGTCTTCGAGCAATTGCTCCATCAGCTTGTCGTCATGATCGGCGAGCTTCTCCAGCATGGAGAAGCGCGCTTCCTTCTTGCGGCCGATATCGTCGCCCTGAAGCTCGATGATTTCCGATGGCGCGGCTTCCTTGTAGACGTAGGCGCGCTCAAGCGCGAGGTCGACGAATCCGGTAATGAGTTCGCCCTTCCATGTCGGAATCTGCCGCAGCACCAATGGTACGCGCGATGCCGGCTGCAGCAGCATGAGCGCCGCGGTCAGGCGCTGGTCGGCCTTGTCGATTTTATTGAGGAACAGAAAGCGCGGAATATTGAGGTCTTCAAGCTCACGCAAAATGAGCTGAAGCTGCGGCACCTTTTTCTCGTCCGCTTCGCACACCACGACCGCAGCATCGA
>DASUKT010000030.1:0-3217 GCA_036278575.1 Pseudolabrys sp.
GTGATGGTGCCTAACCTCGTGCGCGGCGTGGAGGCGTTCGAGAATGGCCGCGCCGATATCACGACGTTCGCGCTCGGCTCCGCCAAGGTGTCGGAAGCCGATGCCGCGGTACACGGCATTCGCTTTATCTCCCTGCCGAACACACCGGCGGCACTTAAAGGCTTAAAGAGTCAATTTCGCACCGCCTACATCGCCGAGGCGAAACCCTCGCCACGCTATGCCGGTGTGAAAGAGCCGATCAACATCATGCAATACGATTACACGGTCTTTGCCGGCGCCAAAGTCCCGGCCGATCACGTCAAGAAGATCACCGAGATTATCGCCACGCACAAGAAAGAGCTCGGCGAAAGCCATCCCTTGTTCAAATCGTTGGATCCGGCCCGGATGTACACCGATATCGAGGTGCCCTACCACGACGGCGCCAAGGCCTATTACAACGAAAAGGGCATCAAGGAAGCGAAGTAAGATCGGAAACGGACAAGGCGGCAATCGGATGGTCGTTAATCCCCCTGCTCGCGGCGAACGGCCGCCGATTGCCGCCGAAGCGTTTTTGCGCGCGCTTGCCGACCACGGCATCGATTATTTCTTCTGCAACCCAGGCACCGATTTTCCGCCGATCGTCGAGGCGTTCAGCCGCGCCAAGAAGACGAACGCGAAAGTGCCCCGGCCCGTCCTGATTCCGCACGAGAACATCGCCGTGGCCATGGCGCACGGCGCCTACCTGATGACGGGCCATCCGCAAGCGGTGATGGTCCACGTCAACGTCGGCACGGGAAATACGCTTAACAACCTCACCAATCTTTCGCGCGAGCGCGTGCCGCTCATTCTCGCCGCCGGCCGCACACCCATTACCGAAAAGGGCTCGTTCGGCTCGCGCAGCCGTCCCATCCATTGGGCGCAGGAGATGTTCGACCAGGCCGGCATGGTGCGCGAACTGGTGAAGTGGGATTACGAACTGCGCAACCCCGGCCAGATCGGCGACGTCGTCTCGCGGGCCGTCGAAGTTGCGACAGCGCAGCCGCGCGGCCCAGTTTATCTCGTTCTGCCGCGCGAGCCACTGTCGGCGCCGCTGCCGGAGCCGACGGCGCCGATCAAGCCGCGGCCGCAGGCTTTGCCGGCACATCCCGATCCGCGCGGCATCGCCACCCTCGCCGAATGGATCGCCACCGCCGAGCGCCCGCTCATCATCACCGCGTCGCTCCCCAAGGACGCAGTCAAGCCCCTTGAGCAAATCGTCGAGCGCTGCGCGATTCCCGTCGTCGCGCACGGCCCGCGCACGCTTTGCCTTCCAACCAGCCATCCGATGCACTTCGGTTTCGAGCCGGGCGCGCTGCTTACCGACGCCGATCTCGTGGTCGTGCTCGAATGCGACGTACCCTGGATTCCGAGCCTGCAACATCCGACCGGCGGCTGCCACGTTGCACACATCGGCGAGGACCCGTTCTTCTCGCGCTACCCGATGCGCAGCTTCCCGAGTGATCTTGCCATCCAGTCCGACCCGGCAAATGCCCTCACCGCCCTGGCGACCGCTGTCGAGCAGCGCCTGCAGATGGCGGATGCGCGCATTGCGTCAAGACGCGGACGGTTAACGGAGCGCATGCGCACGCGGCGTGCGCAGCTTGCGAAAGATTCCGCTCCGGCCGCGCATATCTCGCCGGAATATCTCTCGCGCGTCATCGGAGAAACGGTCGGCTCAGACGCCACTATCTTCAACGAATATCCGCTGCGGCCGGATCACTGCCCGCGCGAAATTCCCGGCACGTTTTTCGGGCTCAGTCCCGCGGGCGGTCTCGGCTGGGGTTTCGGTGCGGCGCTCGGCGCGAAGCTCGCGGCGCCCGACCGCTTTGTCGTCGCGACGCTCGGCGACGGCGCCTATATGTTCGCCAATCCGACCGTCGGCCATTGGGTATCGGCCAAATACGATCTGCCGATTCTTACGATCATCTTTAACAACAGCCGTTACGGCGCCGTGCGCCGCGCCACGCTCTCGATGTTCAAGGAGAGCGCCGCCGGCGAAAACGACGGCCGCACGCTTGCCGATCTCGATCCGGCGCCGCCCTATGACGAAATCGCCAAAGCGCAGGGCGCACATGCCGAACGCGTCGAGCGGCCCGCCGACCTTCCCGATGCGCTGGCGCGGGCGCGCGACGCCGTGCTTATCGAGCGGCGGCAAGCGCTGCTCAACGTGATTACGCCTTACTAACAACAACAAAAGAAAACGATGCCGGCCAAAATTCTCAATCCGATTCTCCTTGTTCTGAAGGCAGCCGTCGTTTTGCTCGTGATCGGCTGGATTCTGGATATTCCAGGCCGGCTGCAGGTCGGGCTTTTTACCGAGCAAATTCTGGTTTCGGTGCTGGGTTTATCCCTCGCCATCACGTTTCTGACGTTTCCGCTCAGCCTGGGCGAAACCGGCGAGGAAGCCGTTGCCGCCAAGGTGCTGGAAAAAAGAACTGCTACCGTCGGCGTCATCGACCTGCTGCTCGCGGCCGCGGCGCTGGTTAGCTGCTTCTACGTCGCCGTGCGCTATCCGCAGCTCATCGTCGAGCTCGCGACGCGGCCCTGGTACGGCATTCTCGTCGCATCCGTGATGGTGCTGCTTGTGTTCGAAGCCAGCCGCCGCGTCACCGGCTTGTCGCTCGTGCTCATCGTGCTGGCATTGTGCGCGCACGCGATGTTCGGCTACCTGCTGCCGGCGAGCTTCGCGGCACGGCCTGTCGCACTGAGCCGGCTGATCGTCTATCTCGGCATCGATACCAACGCGCTGCTCGGCATCACGCTGCAAATTGCGGTGGTGGTTGTCGTCCCGTTCATCATCATGGGCCAGGTGCTGTCGCGCTGTGGCGGCTCCGATTTTTTTGCCGATCTTGCCGCGGCGCTGATGGGCCGCTTCCGCGGCGGTGCAGCCAAGATCGCGGTGGTCGGCTCGGCCTTCTTCGGCATGATTTCCGGAAGCGCCGTCGCAAATGTCGCCAGCGTCGGCACCATCACGATTCCGCTGATGAAGCGCGCCGGCTTTCCCGGCAATGTCGCCGCCGGCATCGAGGCAGTCGGTTCGACCGGCGGCCAGATCGCGCCGCCGGTGATGGGCGCCGCCGCGTTCCTGATGGCGGAGTATCTGCAGGTCGCCTACGCCGAGGTGATGGTCGCCGCAATTATCCCGGCCTTTCTCTACTACGCGGCGCTGTTCATTCAGGTCGATCTTGAGTCGGTGAAG
>DASUKT010000031.1:0-2891 GCA_036278575.1 Pseudolabrys sp.
TCTCGCCTTCACCCTTGAGGGCGAGGCTCATGCTCTTTCCGGCGTCCTCGATCAACCCCACGCCGCCGATGGCCGGGGTCGGCAGGATGCCGCGGCCGTGGGTCTCGTTGTAAAGCGACACGTTGCCCGAGACGACGGGAAAGTCGAGCGTCTTGCAGGCCTCGGCGATGCCGCGGATGCAGCCGACGAACTGCCCCATGATCTCGGGCCGCTCGGGATTACCAAAATTGAGATTGTCGGTGATGGCAAGCGGCGTCGCACCGGTGGCCGTCAGATTACGCCAACATTCGGCAACCGCCTGCTTGCCGCCTTCGAACGGATCGGCCTCGCAATAGCGCGGCGTCACATCGGTCGACAGGGCGAGGCCTTTCGGACCGTCCTCGACACGCACGACCGCAGCATCGCCGCCCGGGCGCTGCACCGTGTTGCCGAGAATGATGTGGTCGTATTGCTCCCAGACCCAGCGCTTCGAGCAGAGATCGGGGGCCGCGATCAGCTTTTCCAGCGCGTCGGTGATGCTTGTCGGCGCCATGACGCTTTCGGCGTCGACTGCCTTCGGCTTCGGCTGATTGACGAATGGCCGCTTGTATTCCGGCGCCTGATCGCCGAGCTCCTTGATCGGCAGATCGGCCATGACGTCGCCGCCGTGCCGCACGATGAAACGCTTGGTGGGTGTTGTTTCGCCGACGATGGCGAAGTCCAGCCCCCATTTGCGGAAAATCGCCTCGGCCTCTTTTTCCTTGTCAGGCTTGAGCACCATGAGCATGCGCTCCTGGCTCTCGGAGAGCATCATCTCGTAGGCGCTCATGCCTTCTTCGCGCGTCGGCACTCGGTCGAGATCGAGCGTCACGCCAAGATCGCCCTTGGCGCCCATCTCCACCGCCGAGCAAGTAAGCCCCGCCGCGCCCATGTCCTGAATGGCGATCACGCAGCCTTTGTGCATGATCTCGAGACACGCTTCGAGCAGCAGCTTCTCGGAAAACGGATCACCGACCTGCACGGTCGGGCGCTTGGCTTCCGAATCCGCGCCGAACTCCGCCGACGCCATCGAAGCGCCGTGGATGCCGTCGCGGCCCGTCTTCGAGCCGAGATAGACGATCGGCATGCCAACGCCGGAGGCCGCCGCATAAAAAATCTTGTCCTTCTCGGCGAGGCCGACCGCCATCGCATTGACGAGGCAATTGCCGTCGTAGCGCGAATGAAAACGCACGGAGCCGCCGACCGTCGGCACGCCAAATGAATTACCGTAGCCGCCAATGCCCGCGACGACACCGGAAACAAGGTGCCGCGTCTTCGGATGCTTCGGATCGCCGAAGGAGAGCGCATTGAGGCACGCGATCGGCCGAGCGCCCATCGTGAACACATCGCGCAGGATGCCGCCGACGCCAGTCGCCGCGCCCTGATAGGGCTCGATATAGCTCGGATGGTTGTGACTCTCCATTTTGAACACGACCGCAAGCCCATCGCCGATGTCGATGACACCGGCATTCTCGCCGGGGCCCTGAATGACCCACGGCGCTTTCGTCGGCAGCGTGCGCAGATGAACTTTCGAGGATTTGTACGAGCAGTGCTCATTCCACATCGCCGAAAAAATTCCGAGCTCGGTGAGTGTCGGCTCGCGCCCGATTAGATCGAGCACGCGTTGGTACTCATCGGGCTTCAATCCGTGCTCGGCGACGAGTTCAGGAGTGATTTTCGGCTTGTTGGAAAGCACTGCGCGTCCGATCACGCCGCTTTCGCCAGATGATCGACGAGACCGGCAAACAGGCCGCGCCCATCGGTCGAGCCGATGACCTGCTCAATGTGATTTTCAGGATGCGGCATCATGCCAAGCACGTTGCCGCGCTCGTTGACAATGCCGGCAATGGCGTTGGTCGAGCCGTTGGCGTTGAAATTTTCATCGCGCGCCCCATCTGGGGAAACATACCGAAAAATGACGCGCCCCTCGCCTTCGAGCCGCGCGATGGTATCGGCATCGGCGGTATAGTTGCCCTCGCCGTGCGCGGTCGGCACGCGGATGACCTGCCCCGCGTTGTAGCCCCGCGTAAACGGCGTGTCGGAGCGCTCCACCTTCAGAAAAATATCGTGGCAGATGAATTTCAGCCGCGCGTTGCGCATCAACACGCCCGGCAGAAGGCCGGCTTCGCAAGCGATCTGAAATCCGTTGCAGACCGCTAGCACGAGACCGCCTTTCTCGGCGAAGTTGCGGACCGCGTTCATGACCGGCGCGCGCGCCGCAATCGCACCGCAGCGCAGGTAGTCGCCATAGGAAAACCCCCCGGGGATGACGACAAGATCCGTTGCCGCCGGCAATGTGGTCTCTGTCTGCCAGACCATCGCCGGCTCTTGTCCCGAGACAAGTCTCAGCGTGCGCGCCATGTCGCGCTCGCGATTGATGCCCGGAAAGACGAGAACGGCCGCCTTCACCTTAGCACCTCTAAGCTGATCGTCATCCTGAGGTGCGCGCTCTTGCGCGCCTCGAAGGATGACAAGCCCGGGCCGTCGCCCTTCGAGGCTCGCTTCGCTCGCACCTCAGGGTGACGGATCATTAGCCCAACACCTCGACCCGGTAATTCTCGATCACGGTGTTGGCGAGCAGCTTGTCGGCGGCCTGCTTGAGCAGCGCCTCGGCCTGCGCGCGATCGCCGCCGTCCAACTCGATATCGAAGACCTTGCCCTGCCGCACGCTGGCAACACCGGCAACACCTAGCGACCGCAAGGCACTCTCGATCGCCTTGCCTTGCGGATCGAGGATGCCGGATTTCAACGTAACGGTGACGCGCGCTTTCATTCCGCGGCCTTATGGCATGAGTCGTGAGCCGGAACCGGGCCCGAACGGCCCCTCCACCCCTAAACTAGAGACGGCGAAGGCCGGCACAAGGCCGGCCTTC
>DASUKT010000032.1:0-2423 GCA_036278575.1 Pseudolabrys sp.
TACACCTTGCCGGGTGGCGTCGTCGAAGCCGGCGAAACGTTGATCGAGGCGGTGACCCGGGAAATTCGTGAGGAAACTGCGCTGACGATCGAGCCGGTTGCGCTCGCCGGTCATCGCGAGGCCATCATCCGTGCCGGAGACGGCCGAATCGAGCGCCATTTCGTCATCCTGTGTTTTGCCGCCCGCTGGCTCTCCGGTGAGCCGGTGCCGAACGAGGAGCTCGCTGAACTGCGGTGGCTTCTGCCATCGGAGCTCGCCGGCCTGAAAACGACGGACGGCCTTTCCGAGATCGTCGCGGCTGCCTTCGAGCGCATGACCGAGCCGGGCCGCTGATGCCTTGCGGTTGCCACGAGCGCGGTCCATATCCTCGCCGGGCTTCACACCGATGTTGAAACGCCTCGTCGCGATCGCTTCCGTCCTGCTCTGCTTTGCCGCCGCCCCCGCGCGTGCGGCGGAGGGCGGCCCGGCACCTTACGATGCCGACCTGCAGCGGCTCGCGGAAATTCTCGGCGCCCTGCAGTACCTGCGCGGCGTCTGCGGATCGAATGACGGTCAGCGATGGCGCAACGAAATGCAGGCGTTGATCGATGCCGAAGCGCCCAATGGCGATCGGCGACGTAAAATCGTCACCAGCTACAATCGTGGTTATCGCGGATTCGAGCAGACCTATCGCACCTGCACGCCGGCCGCCGACATCGCCATCCGCCGTTATCTCGATGAAGGCGCAAAGATCGCGCGCGAAATCACGGCGCGATACGCGAACTAATCCGTACCATTGTTAACCTTTCTGCAACGTGTGCCTTTGTGTGCGCGTCTCGCATGATAACGTCCGCCTCGGATCGGGGTCGGCGCCGTGAGTGGCGCCCTTTTGTTGAAGCGGCGATGAAGGTTCCGGGGACTACAGTCTTTCCGCGCGAGTCGGTGCCGGATAGCGAGCAGAAGCGCGTTGCGCTCGGCTATCTGCACGAAGCCTGGGCCGAGGCGCGGCTCGACGGCATCGACGGCGATTGCCTCGCGCAGGCGTGCCTGTTCGCCGCCTTCGCCGAATTGGTCGCGACCTACGGCGAGGAGGCTGCGGCGGGATTCGCCGAGCGCCTCGGCACCCGCATTCGCAATGGCGAATTCTCGATCGAGCAGAGCCGCCAATAAGGCCGGCAGCCTGGCCGCCGCCCTGGCGATACCGCCTCTCGAATCATTCCAAGAAACTTGCAGCCAACGCGAGAGCACTTACGTTTCGGCGTGAGTTCTGGCACAAGACGCCGGCGCGAGAGACCCAATATGCAAGCAGCGCTCCTCCCCGACCGTGGCGTGGTGAAAGTCGTCGGCGACGACGCTCGGCGCTTTCTCAACGGCCTCGCCACAAACGACATCGGCAAGGTAACGCCGGCGTC
Organism: Pseudolabrys sp.; assembly: GCA_036278575.1. Classification (GTDB taxonomy): domain Bacteria; phylum Pseudomonadota; class Alphaproteobacteria; order Rhizobiales; family Xanthobacteraceae; genus Pseudolabrys. The sequence goes on from DASUKT010000032.1 coordinate 1,392, forward strand.
ACCGCGCTTTGCTGCATTGCTCACGCCGCAGGGAAAGATCATTGCCGATTTCATCGTGACTGAAGCCGATGCTTCCGATGGCGGCGGTTTCTTTCTCGATTGTCCGCGTGCGCTTGTTCCGACCCTCGTCGACAAGCTCAATTTCTACAAGCTGCGCGCCAAGGTGCTGATCGAGGACCTCTCGCAAGTTCTCGGCGTCATGGCAGCATGGGACGGCGCCGCAACGAGTGAATACGGCCTGAGCTATGCCGATCCCCGGCTTGCCGCTTTAGGCACGCGCACGATGCTGCCGCCGCATCTCGCGAAGGAAGCCGCCGACGATCTCAGTGCAACACTCGTCCATGCCGAGCTCTACGACGCACATCGCATCGCGCTCGGCGTTCCGCGCGGCGGCATCGATTTCAATTACGGCGACACGTTTCCGCATGAAGCAGACATGGATCAATTGGCGGGCGTCGACTTCGAGAAAGGCTGTTATGTCGGACAGGAGGTCGTCTCCCGCGTCGAGCACCGCGCGAGCGCCCGCAGCCGCGTCATTCCCGTGATTTATGACGATGGTGCGCCGATGGCAGGCTTGCCGGTGATGTCGGGCGAAAAGCAGATCGGCACGTTTGGTTCGGCTGTTGCCGGCCGCGGGCTCGCATTGTTACGGCTCGACCGGATCGAGGACGCTTTTGCGAGCGGTACGCCGCTCGTTGCCGGCGGAATTATCATAAATCCCGTGAAGCCTGCGTGGGCGCGCTTTGCCTGGCCCGGAGAAGCGAGAGCCGCCGAATGACCAGCGCGGTTCTTCATCCCGACAGGCTGCATCGTTGCCCGTGGCCGAAACAAGACCCGCTCTACGTCGCCTATCACGATGAGGAATGGGGCGTTCCCGAATACGACGATCGCGCGCTTTTTGAGAAGCTTGTGCTTGACGGCTTCCAGGCGGGTTTGTCGTGGATCACGATCTTGCGCAAGCGAGAGAATTTCCGCCGTGCCTTCAGCGAATTCGATCCGGAGAAAATCGCGCGTTATCCGAAGCGGAAGATC
>DASUKT010000033.1:0-4482 GCA_036278575.1 Pseudolabrys sp.
GCGGCCGGATGCCTGAGCATCGATCGGTGGCAAGGCGCGGAACGCGTGCAGATGCGGCTCATCGACGTAGCTCAACCGAGCTGAACCCGGGCTCGGCTAGCGGCCGAGCTTAAGTCCGATCCTTGTTACCACCTCGCGCCATTTCGCCGAATCTTTTTCGATTGTTGCGGCGAACTCCTCCGGCGTGCCGCCGGCGGCCTCATCGCCGATGCCGGCCAGTTTGTCGGTGAATAGCTTCGACTTGAGGCCTTTGTTGATCGCGGCATTGAGCTTTTCAACGATCGGCCTTGGAACGCCGGTCGGCGCAATAACGCCGCTCCACGTACCTGCCTCGTAGCCGGGCACACCGGCTTCTGCGATTGTCTGAATGTGGGGGAACGCCAGCGACCGTTTCGCGCCGGTGACGCCGAGCGCGCGCACCTGTCCATTGTGCGCGAATGACGAAATGGAATTGAGGCTTTCGAACATGATCTGCACGCGGCCGCCGATCAGGTCTTTGATCGCGTCGGCGCCGCCTTTGTAGGGCACGTGCGTGATCTTCGTGCCGGTCATGTACTTGAACAGCTCGGCGCCGACGTGTCCGGGCGAGCCGATGCTCGATGAAGCGTTGTTCAATTCACCGGGGTGCGTCTTGGCGTAAGCAATAAGTTCTTTCACGGAATGCACGGGCAGTGACGGCGTCACCGCAAGCATCAGATGGCCGCGCGTAACCATGCAGATCGGCTGAAAGTCGCGTTCGATATTGTACGGCAGCTTCGCGATCATATGGCGGGTGATGGCCAGCGCGCCGATCGGACCCATGCCGATGGTGTAACCGTCAGGCGGCGATTTGGCGAGCAGATCGAGGCCGAGTGTCAGAGCGCCGCCGGGCCGGTCGTCGACGACGATCGTTTGACCGAGTTCGGGACCGGCGGTGGCCGCAACAAGGCGAGCGAGCGTGTCGGTCGCGCTGCCGGCGGCCTGCGGCACGATCAGCCGGATCGGATGGTCGGGATATTCGGCGGCAGCGGGTCGAGCCAAACAGGTTACAGCAAGCATTGTAATCAGGAACGCGGCCCAGCGCCCGGCGCGCAATCTTCCGTACTGACAAATCACGCTCATGATATCCCCCGTCGCGCGGCGAAATGGCCGCCTTGCATCACGAAGGATTGTGCTCTTCAGCGGCGGCTCTTGGCTACAGGTTTTTAGCGTCGATAAACCTTGCGGCAGAATACGTCGTACATCGCGCCGATAAGTACGCGGACGTCGCTGCTGGCCAAGCTGTAGTAAATGATCTTGCCGTCACGGCGCGTCGAAACCAACTCATCGGCACGCAGACGCGCAAGCTGCTGCGACACGGTTGGCTGACGCAACGCCAACATATGCTCAAGTTCGCCGACCGACTTTTCGCCCTCGGCGAGGATGCACAAGATCATCAGCCGGTTTTCATGCGCGAGCGCCTTCAGGAAACTGCTCGCCCGTTTCGCGTTGCCCACCATACGGTCCAGGTCGCGGGCGCGGCCGCCAGTCTCGATTTGCTGCACATCCATCGGGATTTCCGAACGCTTCCGTGATCCGGCAACGCGGAATAGAGACGATTGGTGAATGTCGTGCAACGTTTTTTCGCAGCGTCAAATCCCAGCTTTGCATGGGGGCTTGCGATAAGAATGAAGGATGCGTCTGGTGGTCCAGAAGGAGAAGACTTGCATCGTATAAGCCTTGCATGCGTTTATTTCATTCTAGACACGAGACCGGACTCGACGTTTACACCTGCGCCCAATTGCGCACCCAGGACTTGGCCTGAAGCCAAGCTCGTGACGGAGTGAGTACGCGGCCAAAAAATCAAGGCTCGCGAGCCGTCGGGCCTGTAAGTATCTGTTAACCCGGTTGGCTGGGTCGTAGTGGTGTCAACGTTAACGGCGCCGCGATCGCGAACATCGTTAGCCATGGTTTTTGAATTTGCCGTCTGTCCTTGCTCACACGCCGCTGCTTGGGTCTATTATTTTGGATAACGGTAATTAAACGCCGGTGGTGCAAGGAAAGTATCAGGTCGATTTCATGTCAAATGACTCGTGCGAAGTCGTTATTGTCGGTGCCGGTCCTTACGGACTCGCTACGGCGACCCATCTGAAAGCAGCCGGGGTAACCAGCAGGATTTTTGGCGACACCATGGGCTTCTGGCGCAAGAACATGCCGAACGGCATGAAGTTGCGCTCGCCATGGCGTGCGTCCCACATCATCGATCCTGCCGGTGAGCATTCGCTCGACGCCTTTGCGAAGGCGCAAGGGATCGTTCCCGCTGAGAATTTGCCGCTCAAGGATTTCGTTCGATATGGGGAGTGGTTCCAGCGCCGTGCCGTAGCGGACGTCGATGCGCGGATGGTTAAATCGATTGCGCAGGATCGTAACGGCTTTCAGATCGTGCTCGAGGATGAGCATTCTGTTGCTGCGCGTCATGTCGTTGTCGCGATGGGTCTCACCAATCAGGCATTCCTGCCGCAGCAATTCGACGGATTGCCTGCCGAGTTGGTGAGCCATTCGTCAGCGGTCGTTGCCCCCGCCGTGTTTCGCGGCAAGAAGATTGCCGTGATTGGACGCGGGCAGAGCGCGTGCGAGTCCGCTGTATTGTTGGCCGAAGCCGGCGCCGAGGTTGAGCTTGTTTGCCGAGGCCCGGTGCGCTGGATTGGCGCCGAAGCTTCGCAGCAAGGCCGCAGCGAGCTCGTCAAATGGTGGATACATCGCGTGATCACCGCGCCGTCGGCTATTGGACCATTCCCTTTCAACTGGGCGGTCGATATGCCGAGCGTGCTGCGCCTTTTGCCCGGTAGCTGGCGCGAAGCGCTCAGCACACGCAGCCTGCGGGCAGCCGCAAGCGCATGGCTGCGCGCGCGTGCCGGTGGCGTCCGGATCAACGTCGGACGCGGCGTGCGCGAGGCGAGGGTAAATGGCAGCCGCATCGCGTTAACCCTCGACAATGGCGTGACCGTATTCGACCATGTCGTTCTTGCGACCGGCTATAAAACCGATCTTGCGAAGCTCAATGTTCTCTCGCCGGAGCTTTTGAAACGCATTGCCCTGCAGGGTAACTTTCCGGTCCTGTCGCGCGGCTTCGAATCCTCAGTTCCAGGGCTTCATTTCGTTGGATCGCCGGCGGTCGGCAGCTTCGGTCCCTTGCCACGCTTTGTGGCCGGCTGCGGATATGCCGCGCGCAGCCTAACACGCGCCATTCGCAGCAGACCGCTGCCCCTGCCAGTCGCCGCTACGGCCCAGCCGGCGATGCAGCCGCAGGCATGAAATCGAGGCTTGTGAGCTCTGGAATTTTACCTTGACGGCATTGCAACCTCGCTGTCCCGGTGCGCTCATCGTTGGTGGAGCGCACGGTGCGCTTGCGGTCGCGCGGAGCCTGGGCCGGCGGGGTATACCGGTTTTTTTTCTCACGCATGACAACCTGATTGCGAAGTTTTCTCGCTACGTAACCGGAAGCGCTATCTGGGCGGGACCGGAGCAGCCCGACGCCGCCGGAACGCTTTTGAAGGTCGGCCGCGACGACCGCCTCGAAGGTTGCGTGCTATTGCCGTGTGGCGACTCCGAAGTCGAATTGATCGCCAAAAATCATGCAGTCCTGTCCGAATTCTTTCGCGTCACCACGCCGGATTGGGAAACCTCGAAGTGGGCGCTCGACAAGCGCCTGACCTATCAGCGTGCCGCCTCGCTCGGCATCGGCTACCCGCGCAGCTTTTATCCGCGCAGCGGTCGTGATCTCGCCGACCTCAACTGCCGCTTCCCTGTCGTTTTAAAGCCAACGTCGCGGCACAGCGCCAATGCCTTCACGCTGCAAAAAGCTTGGCAGGCCGATGATCTTGCGACGTTGACTCGACGCTACGATCAAGCGTCGGCCCTCGTTGGCGCCGACGGCATCGTTTTGCAGGAAATGATTCCGGGTGGGGGCGAGCGCCAATATTCCTACGCGGCCGTTTGGAAACATGGGCGCCCGGTCGCATCTTTGGTTGCGCGCCGAGCGCGGCAGTATCCGATTCATTTCGGCTTCACGAGCACGCTGGTGCAAAGCGTCGAGTGTCCCGAGGTGGAAGAAGCCGGCACGCGGTTTTTGCAATCGCTGGACTATCATGGTCTTGCCGAAGTTGAGTTCAAATACGATGTCGCGGATGCGCGCTACAAAATTCTTGACGTCAATGCCCGCCCTTGGACCTGGATCGGGTTGGGCGCTGCTGCCGGTGCAGATTTTCCGTACATTCTCTGGCAGCTCGCGGCGGGCTTGCCGGTTGCACCGGTTCGTGGCCGCAGCGGTGTGGCATGGATGCACGTCTCCAGGGATATGGTGGCTGCCTGCCAGGAAATGATGGCTGGCTGTAGCTCGCCGGCAGCTTACCTCAAATCACTCCATCGACCGACGACATTTGCGGCTTTTGCCGCTGACGACCTGGTGCCAGGCATGATGGATCTGCCGTTGCTCGGATGGCGGCTTATCACCCGTCGATTGCC
>DASUKT010000034.1:0-6265 GCA_036278575.1 Pseudolabrys sp.
AGGATTCCCGGCGCGTCTACCATTGGCCGGCGTTACGCTGCGACCTTGATCGAGCCGTCGCGGTTGTCGACCATCACCGGCGAGTGCAGGTACTCGATCGTCGGCGGCGTGCCGTATTTGCTTTCGACGAACTTCGCCCATTCCGGCGTGTAAAGCCGGTCGGCGTCGGCGCGGCTTTCCCAGACATAGATGCCGCCGGCGCGCTTGCCGTCTTCGCTCAGGAAATAGTTCTTGCGCAACAATCCGGCGATACTCCGGTATTTGGGCGCGGTCGATTGAAATGTCCTGGTGATCTCGTCGAGCGCCGCCGGCTTGCTGAGGGTGAACGTAACAATGGTGACGATCATGGAAATCTCCCTGATTAAGTAAACCAGCGTAACCCTATTTCGCCGCCACCACCATGATCTCGACCTTGTAGTCGGGCGCAGCCAGCCTGGCTTCGACGGTTGCGCGCGCCGGCGCGTTGCCGGGCGATATCCAGGCGTCCCACACCGCGTTCATCTCGGCGAAGTTAGCCATGTCGCTGATCCAGATATTCGCCGACAACAGCCTGGACTTGTCTGTGCCGGCCTTGGCCAGAAAGCCGTCAATCTGCGCGAGGATGCTTCTGGTCTGTTCGCCCGTGCTTTTGCCTTGCGGATTTTCCGCGACAATGCCGGCAAGATAGACCGTGTCGCCGTGCACAACAGCCTTGCTCATGCGCGGACCCGCATCGTGGCGCTGAATTGTCATTGCTTTCTCCCTTTCAAAAGCGAACTTCCCGGAACCGGGTGCGCGGCAAATGCTTAACTAGCGCAGTAACCGCAACGCAAGGACCCCGACCATGGGTTGGTTCTCTCCCAACATCGAGACGATGGACGACCTTTTCGTGCACGCCCTTCAGGACATGTACTACGCCGAGCGACAGATCGAGAAGGCGTTGCCCGACATGGTGCAAAAGGCAAGCGACGGCGAAATGAAGAAAGGCTTTCAGGCCCACTTGAAGCAGACCAAAGGTCAGATCAGGCGGCTGGAGCAGGCGTTCAAGAAGCTCAAGCTCGAGCCGTCCGGCACCGACTGCCCGGCGATCGACGGCATTCTCAACGAGGCGAACCAAATCGCCGGCGATGTGACGGACAAAGTCGTGCTCAACGCGGCGCTGATCGGCGCGGCGCAAGCGGTCGAACATTACGAGATCACGCGATACGGCACGCTCATTGCTTGGGCGAAGGCGCTCGGACATCCCGATATCGCGCGGCTGTTCGCTGCCAATTTGCGGGAGGAAAAAGCAACCGACAAAAAGCTCAATGGCATCGCCAAGCGCAAGATCAACCGCAAGGCGGTGAAGCGCAAGAGCAGGCCGATGAGCCGACGCGAACAGGAGGCGATGCTGGCTGCCTCGATGGGCGTGCCGACGGTTTGAACAACCGACAAGTCATCCACCCGCCGCGCCTTGCGTGTTCACGTAGAGCGCATAGAGCGAATGGCTTGCCGCCATGAATAGGCGGTTGCGGTAGCGGCCGCCGAAGCAGACGTTGGCGCAGCGCTCCGGCAAATCGATCTTGCCGATCGGCGTTGCGTCCGGCGCAAACACCATCACGCCGTCCTGTTCGGCGTTGCCCATTCCCCAGCCGCACCAGAGGTTGCCGTCTACATCGACGCGGAAACCGTCGGGCGTGCCGCCTTCCTTGTTCTCGATGAATACCTTGCCGTTGCGCGCGCGGTTGCCGCTCACCTCATAGACGCGGATGGTGCGCGGCGCGACATCGCAATCGACAACGTAGAGCTTCGATTCGTCGGGCGAGAACGCGAGTCCATTCGGCAACGTGATGTCGTCGATCGCCACCGTCACCTTGCCGGTTTGCCCATCGACGCAATAGACGTTCGTCGGCAACTCCGCTTCTGCTTTGTGCCCCTCATAGTTCGCGAGGATTCCGAAAAACGGGTCGGTGAACCAGATCGAGCCGTCCGACTTCACCACCACATCGTTCGGTGAATTGAGCGGCTTGCCCTCAAAGCTGTCGCAGATCACGGTGACTGAGCCGTCGTATTCCGTGCGGGTGACGCGGCGCGCGTCGTGCTCGCAGGTGACAAGCCGGCCTTGGCGGTCGCGTATATTGCCGTTGGCGTTGTTCGACGGTCTGCGAAAGACGCTGACCGCGCCCGTTTCCTCTTCCCAGCGCAGGATGCGGTTGTTCGGGATGTCGCTCCATAAAAGATAGCGCCCGTCGCCGAACCACACCGGCCCCTCGCCCCATCTTGCGCCGGTCCACAGCCGCTCGACGCTCGCAAGGTTCAGTCGGTATTTCGCAAAGCGCGGGTCGAGGTTTTTCACCGCCGGATCCGGATAACGTGCGCTGACGGTCCAGTGCGCACGGCCGGGCGTTTCGGATTCATGCATCGTCATGGCTTTCTCCGGGAAGATTCAATCGAGCGCGCGCGCCAACACCTTGCGCATCACGGTCGGCAATGCCTCGGTTGCGAGCTTCCCAGCCGGCACCCACCGCGCGCCTTCAAGCGCTTTTGTATTTTTCGGCACGTTGATTTTGTAAACAGTCAATTCGAGCGGGAAATGCGTGAACGTGTGCGTTACCACGCCGGGCAGCCTCTGCCATTTCGCTGCGCGAAATGTCGGCGCGAAATCAAGTGCCCTTTCTGAATCGAAGTCGTGCGTCCATTCGCTCCCGGGCACTTCCGTCATCGCGCCGAGCAGCCCCTTTGCCGGCCGCGTGCGCAAAAGAATTTTTCCATCCGCGCGCAAAACAACGAAAGCCGCGCCGCGCCTCAGTTTGCCTTCCCGTTTCGGCGTCTTGCGCGGAAAGGTCTCCTGATCGCCGCGTGCAAAAGCGACGCAACTCTCATTCCACGGGCACAATGCGCAGGCCGGCCGTTTCGGCGAGCAGATCGTTGCGCCCAGATCCATCAGCGCCTGCGCGAAGTCGCCGCTGCGCCTTGCCGGCAACGACGATTGCGCCAGTTCTTTTATTTGCGTCTTCGCTGCCGGTAGTTCCTCCTCAATGGCAAACAGTCGGGTGACGACACGCTCGACGTTGCCGTCGACCGGCACCGCCGGCGCATCGAACGCAATCGCCGCGACCGCCGCCGCTGTATAGGCACCCACACCCGGCAACTCTCGCAAGCCTGCTTCGTCGCGCGGAAAGCCGCCGCGCTTTGCGACTTCCTTGGCACAAGCATGAAGATTGCGCGCGCGTGCGTAGTAGCCGAGGCCCGCCCACGCGCGCAGCACGTCATCGAGCTTCGCTTTTGCGAGAACCTCCACCTTCGGCCACTTCGCAAGGAAGCGCGCGTAATAAGGCGCGACCGTCTTCACCGTCGTCTGCTGCAGCATGATTTCCGAAAGCCAGACACGATAGGGATCCGGCGTCTCGCCGCGCCGCGCCCGCCATGGCAGCACGCGCCGATGCCGGTCGTACCAGGAGAGCAATGCGCTCGCGTCCGGTCCGTCGTTCTTTCGCGGTGCGAGTTTGACTGCTACGCTCATGCGCCGAACATGGCACGAGACCATGCGCCCATGAACAAGCCCTCGCGTACTTTTCCCCGGCCGCTGTCCGAACTGATCGGCGCGGCGCTGAGCGAGGGCCTCGCACGCCAGGGCTTTGCCTCGACCGAGCTCATTACGCGCTGGAACGACATTGCCGGTGCCGAGATCGCAGCACATAGCGAGCCGATAAAGGTGCAGTGGCCGCGCTCGACCGACGGCGCCGACCCCGCGCCGGCAACCCTCGTTCTTCGCGTCGAAGGCCCGATGGCGCTCGAAATCCAGCACCTGAGCGCCGTCATACTGGAACGCGTGAACCGCTTTTTTGGTTGGCAGGCGATCGGACGCATCGCCCTCAGGCAGGCGCCGCTCAGGCGAAAAGAGCGGCCTGTCCGCCCGGCGCTGGATGCCAAGGCGGTCAAGCATCTCGCCGCCGCTCTACCGACGCTGGAAGACGAGAATTTGCGGCAGGCAATCGCGCGGTTGGGCGTTGCGATCAAGCGAAAGTGACCTCGCGGCGCCCTCTTGTTTGAACGGCCTGCCATTGCCACAATTGCTGTTTCCAGTTAGCCCCTTGTCGCTTCGTCATCGTCAGCTTACGGAGTTTCCGTTGCACATCACCCGTCGCCAGTTTTGCCAACACGGTGCGACCGTCGCGTTGGCGTCCGCCCTTTTGGGTACATCCTCACTCACCGGCTTCATGGGCGAAGCGGTAGCGGCGGACGAGAAGAACCCTTCAACCGCCGACCTGATGAAGCCGGGCGCGCTCAGCGAAATGTCCATGGGATCGGACAAGGCGCCGGTCACGATCATCGAGTATGCGTCGATGACCTGTCCGCATTGCGCGCATTTCGAGGAAACGACCTTTCCCGAATTGAAGAAGCAATACATCGACACCGGCAAGGTGCGTTACATCCTGCGCGAATTCCCGCTCGACCCGATCGCCGCCGCCGGTTTCATGCTGGCGCGTTGCTCCGGCAAGGACGACAAGAACAAATATTTTGCGATGGTCGAGACGTTGTTCCGCCAGCAGCGCGAATGGGCGGTCGAAAAGCCGCTGCAGCCGATGCTCTCGATCGCCAAACAGGCGGGCTTTACCGAGCAGACCTTCAACGCCTGCCTGGCGAATCAGAAGCTGCTCGACGGCATCGAAGCGGTGCGTCAGCGGGCGATCGATCAGTACGGCGTCAACTCAACCCCAACCTTTTTTATCAACGGCAAGAAGCAGACAGGCGACGTTTCCCTGGCCGATATGGAAAAGGTGATTAAGCCCTATCTCAAGGAAGGATAAGGCTTTTTTCAGCTAGCGCGACGTTCGCAAGCGGCCTGATTGCGCACTGCCGGCGCTCCGCTACGACCGAAAGTTCTGTAAAACCAACGTGGCTTCCTGCTTGCCTGTTGCTACCGGCGGCGGCTCGATTCATTCTGCGGTCCGATGCGGAACCTGACGCTGTTCGCTGGGCCTTCGCCCGGAACAAATTGGACTCCGCCCAACGGCGGACTGCGCCGCAACGCGGCCTTCGCACATACAAGGTGACGACCATTCCATGAAACTGACGCGGCTGCGCCTGATCGGATTCAAGTCTTTCGTCGAACCGACTGACTTCCTGATCGATCCGGGACTAACCGGAGTCGTCGGGCCAAACGGCTGCGGCAAATCGAATCTCGTCGAGGCGCTGCGCTGGGTGATGGGCGAATCCTCATTCAAGTCGATGCGCGCTTCGTCGATGGAAGACGTGATCTTTTCCGGGTCGACGAACCGTCCTGCGCGAAACACGGCCGAGGTCGCGATCTCGATCGACAATGCCGAGCGTTCCGCGCCGGCGGCATTCAACGATCAGGACTCGCTCGAAATCTCCCGCCGCATCGAGCGCGAGGCCGGTTCCACCTACTGCATCAACAGCCGCGAGGTGCGCGCTCGCGACGTGCAGATCGTGTTCGCGGATGCCTCGACCGGCGCGCGCTCGCCCGCGCTCGTGCATCAGGGCCGCATCGGCGAAATCATTCAGGCCAAGCCGGAGCAGCGCCGCCGCGTCCTCGAAGAAGCGTCCGGCATCGCGGGCCTGCATGCGCGCCGGCACGAAGCCGAGCTGCGGCTGAAAGCGGCGGAAGGAAATCTGCAGCGCGTCGAAGACGTCATCAATCAGCTTGCCGGCCAGATGGATGGCCTGAAGAAGCAGGCGCGGCAGGCCGTGCGCTACCGGACGGTTTCCGCACAGGTGCGCAAGGCCGAGGCGACACTGTTCCATTTGCGCTGGACGGCCGCCAACGGCGAAGTCGCCGACGCAGAGCACGCAAAAAGCGCTGCCGTCGGTGCTGTCGCCGAACGCACGGCGGCGCAGGCTGAGGCCTCCAAGCGGCAGACGCTCGCTGCATCGGCCCTGCCCGCTTTACGCGAGGCCGAGGCGAGAGCCGGCGCCGCTTTGCATCGGCTGAACGTCGCGCGCGAAGAGCTTGACCGCGAAGAGACGCGCGCGAAAGACCGCATCGCCGAACTCGACCTGCGGCTGGTGCAATTTGCCGGGGATATCGAGCGGGAGCGCCGCCTTGCCGCCGACGCGGAAGCCGCCATTGCCCGGCTTGCCGCAGAAGCCGAAACCATCAGGCAGGAAGCGCGCGAGAGCGCAGGCCGCCGTACAGGCGTGGACGCACGCGTAGCAGAAGCCGATGGCAAACTCGCCGACGCCGAAAAGATTTTCGCCGATCTGACGACTGCTCTCGCCGACCTTACGGCGCAACGCAATCAGTTCGAGCACGCCGTGCGCGACCACGCCGAGCGCGCCACAC
>DASUKT010000035.1:0-23325 GCA_036278575.1 Pseudolabrys sp.
GCGACCGGTCTGGTCGTCGGTGAAACTGCGGTGATCGAAGATGACGTTTCCATCCTGCATGACGTGACGCTCGGCGGCACCGGCAAGGAAAATGAGGACCGTCATCCGAAAATTCGTCATGGCGTCATGATCGGCGCCGGCGCGAAGATTCTCGGCAACATCGAAGTCGGTCATTGCGCGCGCGTGGCTGCCGGCTCCGTCGTGATTAAGCCGGTGCCGAATAACGTGACGGTCGCCGGCGTTCCGGCCAAGGTCGTCGGTGAAGCAGGATGCCCGGAGCCCTCCCGCGCCATGGACCAGATGCTTTACGGGATCATGCTTGACGGGTGAGCCGCGCTTGCGTGCGGCGGCCCAATCGGGCAACTAGACGTTTCCCACGATGAGGAGCGGCCCGGTGGACGTCCAGGAAGTCAGAAAGCTCGACGCCTATTTCAAGAAGCTGTTTGGCAATCCGCAAATTCGCGTGGTGCCGAAAAAAGGCGATCTCGCCGAGGTCTTTGTCGGCGACGAAGACGTGGGTGAGCTGAACGTCGACGACGAGGATGGAGATCGTTCCTACAATTTCCGCATGGTCATCCAGGTCGGCAGCGATCCCTCAATTCAGCCGGTGCCGGTGCTCAACGCCTACCTGCGGGGAAAATTCGGCAACGACAAAATCCGTGTGGTGACGCGGCCGAAGAAGACGGATTCACTCGAAGCCTATATTGGCGAGGAATTTCTCGGCGTTCTGTTTGTGGAGAACGAGCGCGGCCGCCGCTCATACATTTTCGAGTTGCCGATTTTGGATGTGGATTTGGTTCCGGAATAACTTTTCTCCGTCACCTTGAGGTGGCCGCGCAGCGGCCCTCGAAGGGCGAGGCTTGGGCCGCTTATCATTCGAGGCTCGCTTCGCAGGAACACGGATCAACCTGGATGCAACCGCGTCACAAGCTTGTTGAAGCGCTCGGCCACGCCTTTCCAATCCTTCAGCCAATCGCGCGGAAAGCGTAGCGTGATGTCAGCGCCATCGATGCGCCGTTCGTCGAGACAAATTCCTGCATTCCCGACGCCCTTGCGTGTGCAACGCATGAAGAATTTTTCGGGGGCCGCTGAGTCATAGATCAGGTCTTCGCCCTGATAAGGCGTATCGTCGCGAAATGCGCGCGTACTCAATCCGTCGGGCGCAGCCGTGGCGGTCCGTTCAAGATAAAGCGGATAGATGGTCTTCACGCGTTCAAGCGGCGGCAAGCCGGTACCGACTGCCGCAATCGTCACGAACAGACGCTTATTCGGATCGATCGGTGCCTTTGCGGTTGGCGTGGCAGCCGGATCGGGCGGCACCAGCGAGGGCCACAGATAGGAGAGATCGACGCGCGCCTGTGTGCCGGAACGCCGCTCGATCGCCATTCGGATCGCCGCCGGCTCGATGTTGAACGTGACGCCGCCGATCACGATCGGCATAGCGGGCGCGTTGGCAGGAATTTGCGCGCTCGGCCAGCGCGGCCACAGCACGTAACAGACGTAACCGGCCGCAATCACGGTGACTGTTACGAACAGGAGCAGCGGTGGTCCGAGCAGGCCGCGCGAACGGCTTGCGCGGCGGTGGTGAGGGTGGCCGGCGTGGCTGATGTGCGCCATGGAGGAGGGCTCCGCGAATCAAAGTCGAGTATGCCACGGCAGCCCGCGCCACCTCCTTTAGCGGCGTTTACCCTTTGTTAAGGATTCGGTGGCGAGCGCGCCCGCGCTTTGCAACAAAAAGGGCCGGTACCGCGTGAGGCCCTCAATGCCCATCCAATCCGTGCAGTCCTTAATTGCGCTTGCCCTCGGCTTTTGCGTCGCAGGTCTTTTCAGCTCGGGCTATCAACTCGTCACCGCTCGCCTGCCGAGCTTCAATCAGCTGCAGGAGGGCGCCAGCGCCGCAACGATTGCGACCGTTCCGCTTCTCGTGATTGCTGCGCCATTTCTCATCATGCGCAACACGATCATCGGCCGCCGCCAGGAAGGGCGCCGGTTTGAATTCGTTTTTGCCGCGACCCTGATCGCCGGCTTCTGGAGCCTGATGTCAGGCACCGTTTTGGTGATGACGTTACAGGCGTGCGGCTTTCTGGCCGGATAGAGCCAGCCCTTCCAATTTTTTGCCGGCGTGCGATGGTCGCCCAGGCGGGAGATCGCAATGCCGATTTATGAACTCGACGGACAGGCACCGGAATTTCCGGAAGAGGGGCGCTATTACATCGCGGAAACGGCGACGCTGATCGGCCGGGTGCGGATGAAGGACGACACCAGCGTCTGGTTCGGCGCGGTGCTGCGGGGCGACAATGAATGGATCGAACTCGGCGAGCGGTCACAAATTCAAGACAACTGCACGCTGCACACCGATCCCGGCTTTCCGATGGTCATCGGCAGTAATTGCGTGATCGGGCATAACGTTGTGCTGCACGGCTGCACGATCGGCGACAACAGCTTGATCGGCATGGGCGCCATCTTGCTCAATGGAGCAAAGATCGGAAAGAATTCACTGGTCGGCGCCGGCAGCGTGATTACCGAAGGAAAAAGTTTTCCCGGTAATTCGCTGATTGTGGGCGCACCGGGCCGTGTGCTGCGAACCCTTGATGAAAAAGCGGTAACGATGATCCGCGGCGGCGCCGACATTTACGTGCGGCGCTCGCAGCAATACGCCAAGGGCCTGACGCGGATCGGCTAGATCAGGCCGCGATTTTCGCGCTTGTGACCTGCGGCTCCGCTCGCAAGGCAATCGCAATCCGGTTCCAGGTGTTGATGGCCGCCACGGCCGCCGTCAGATCGACGATCTCTTTTTCCGAGAATTGCCCGCGCACTTCATCATAAACCTCATCTGGAACATGCGTTTCGGAAACAAGCGTGACGGCCTCGGTCCAGGCGAGGGCGGCCCGCTCTCGGGCGGTATAGACCGGCGCCTCACGCCAGGCATTGAGCAAATGCATGCGTTCATCGCTTTCGCCTATTTTGCGTGCGTCATTTGTGTGCATGACAAGACAATAGGCGCAACCGTTGATTTGCGACGCGCGGATTTTGATGAGTTCGACCAGTTTCTTGTCGAGTCCGGATTGGTCGACGTAGGCCTGCAAGGCATAAACGGCCTTGTACACCGCCGGATTGACCTTTGTGATGTCGATGCGCGCTTTCATCGAGATATCCTTTCGCTGCCATTCTTCACGCCAAACATAGTGGCGGCAGGCGGCGCGCACGTGGCGATGGAATGAATTTTCGCAGGGGCAGGGCCGCAAAAATGGTGCGGCCGGAGCCTGGGGAAGCTCCGGCCGCTCGCAAACCCGGTCTGGGGACGGGGAGGGGTGGGGACGTGACCGGGAGTGCGAATTCCTTTCCTGATCTCAGCGCGATGACGCAGTTGCCGGCGCTGCTTGCGGATGACCGAGCGAAACCCACAGATTGGGATCCGATTGCGACTGCCGCTTCACGAACCGGTAGCCGGTCTTAGACCAAAGCAGGATTTCGGATTCCTGATTGTCGAGGATGTATTCGCCCCGATTGGTCTTGATGGTGAGTACGGCATGTCCG
Organism: Pseudolabrys sp.; assembly: GCA_036278575.1. Classification (GTDB taxonomy): domain Bacteria; phylum Pseudomonadota; class Alphaproteobacteria; order Rhizobiales; family Xanthobacteraceae; genus Pseudolabrys. The sequence goes on from DASUKT010000035.1 coordinate 3,538, forward strand.
TCGCCGTTCTTGTCGCGCACCACCGTGATCAACAGCGCCTCGCGCGGCCAGCCTGCCTGCATCAGCATGCGCCGCTTGAGCAGGACGTAATCCTCGCAATCGCCATAGCCGTCGTCGGGATAATTCCAGCGCTCGACGACGCCCCAATGCTCCATGTCGGTCAGCGGCTTGACGTGCTCATTGACCCACGCATTGACGCGCACGAGGTCGGCCCATGCTTTTGGCGAAAGCACGACGTCGCGCGGCTCGGATGGCTTCGTTGCGCATTCCGGTTTGTATTCGTTGCAGAACTCGATCCAGCCGATCGGCGCCCGCGCAGCTCCGCCGACAGCAATGAATGCGTTCGTTTCCGACGCATTACTTGTGCCCGGCGCAGCCAGTGCGCCGGCCCAAACCAGCAACAAGGCGCACGTGCCCCGTCGTATCTGTTTGAAATTCCTGCCCATTTGCGACCCCTGCCCGTCTTCTTGGGAGGCACAATGGCAGAAAGCATTTGCAGTGCCGCTAAGTTGTGAAAGTGGATTTGAGTAGAAACTGGCGCAGCATTGAGACAAATACAGTCTTGTTTTTCACAAGACTTGAGTAAAATTGTCAGAAATACAGTTTGAGTAAAATTTTATCTATTAAGTGCTGCAGACGCGCATCGGCAGCGTTTTTGACGCACGACGGGCGAGCGTCTTTACTGTCTTTCCGGGAGGATTGAGCGTCAGCAGCAGGCCGCTTGGCGTGCGGGGCCAGCAGCGGACGTTCCGCGTGCGGACACCGGCCGTTTACTCGCCGGTGACGTTATCTTCGACGAAATCCGGATGCTGAAGACGCGTGAATTCGATCGCGAAGCCTTCGTCGATATGGCGCACGACGCGTCCCGGCGTTTTCCCGATCGTTACCGCAGCTCCAATCGGCGGTCTCAGATCAGCCGCAATGGAAATGGCGGCGCCTGATTGCGAAAGATCGATGACGCGGCAGGTAACGTTGTTTCCGTTCGGCAGAATGAGCCGTGCAATCGGCTTACGTGGCGTAAAGCGGCCGTGCCGGCGATCTTCGGGCAGGTTGAGAATGTGGCGGTTGGCAAGCCAGATCAACTGTGCCGCGAGCTTGTCGCGCTTGCGTATGGTCGCGGAGATCGTCATCGCGAAGCCATTATTGATTTCGCGCGCGATAACGCCTTCCAGGCGGCCGAGATGGTCCACATAGGCGATGACGCGTTCGCCCGGCCGGCCCGCGACCGGCGCCACCATCGCCATGCCGCCAGGTGACATATCGATGATCTGGCAGGGAAATTCGCGGCGATCCGCCAGCATGTACCGCCCAAGAAGGTTGACGCGAACACGCTGATGGCGGCGGCGCTCTTCCGCCAATGGTAGGATTCGCGGCTTTGTGAGCGGCAGAGCCATTGCTTATTCCCCAATGGCCCACAACCCTATTCGGGCATCGTTAATGGTCCGTTAGCCAGTCCGCTCCGATCGCGGCGGTCTATCGCGACCGCCGCGGTACACGACGAAGCCGTGCCGCATTTGGCCGGTCATCGCGGCGGGGCTACGCTCCGCTGTCGAACTGGCAACACCATCTGCCCGAACGAACTGGACCTCACCGAGCTCCAATTCGCCGAGCGGACTTTCACCGATCCAATACGGTGTTTCGATCGGGCTCAGCGCACCGAGTGCGCGCGTGCGGCCGCGATCACGGTACGCGAGGGGCAACAACAGCATTTCCAGATCGACGCGAGCGCCATCTCTGGTCCGGCCGGTCAGGCTTGCGACCGAACCGATGGATTGCCGCCTCAGCATCTCGATCAGATTTGCAACGCGCGCGCGGCTTGCCTCCGCCCATAACGACGTAAAGGCCTCGCCTTTTAACTCGCGGCAGAACAATGCGCAGACGCGCGTCCCCGCGAGCCGAAAGCGGGTTTCATCGACGAAATCCGCCGACAGCATAAAGGTATCCCCCAACACGTGGCGGATGGCGACAGGATCGATATCCTCTCGCTCGGGGGCGGGACGTTGTCCGCGCCGCTCGTCCCAATAAGCGTACAAGGCGCGGGTAGAAGGCTGCTTCATAGATAACCTGTTTCACCACGCTACAATTGGCGTCGCCGGTGTGCCCAAACGGGACACCGGCTCCGCCGTTTAGCCGCGGTATCTGCAACCAAGCACGTGCCGTGCCGCTCGCCCCGCCGGGGCAGGCCACCGGCGCGCGTCGTGAAATTAGCGTTAAAATCGCAATTGCTTTGGCGAACGAGGGCCGGGCGCCTAGGATCGGTGCCGGTCCACACGATCCGTCGGAAATAATAAAGCCGGCGAAACTTTCAGCCGCAGGGTATGTGCCGGCGCCGCCAGGCTCCGAAGTACAGGCTCCGCAACAAGGCTCCGGGGAGGGCGAAAGCCCTCCCTTTTCTTTGTGTGGCTCCGCTTCCTTGCACAAAGCTATGCCGGCGGACTATCTGAGATGGATAGCCCCCAGGATTAGCTGTGAAACGCGAGCCGCTGTTCAATATCCCAACCGTCGTCCTCGTGTTGATCGGCATCTTCGCCGTCATCCAGGTTCTTCGGGCGGACGTGCTCGACGCTTTCGACCGCAATTATCTGGACGAATTGTTTGCCTTCATTCCGCTGCGCTACGACAACTCGCGGCTGATCGATGGACCTTTGCCGGGCGGCGTCGGCGCCGAGATCTGGACTTTTGTGACCTACGCGTTCATCCACGGGAGCTGGACGCATCTCTTTGTGAATTCCATCTGGTTCCTGCCGTTTGGCAGTGCCGTGGCACGGCGCTTTGGCACGGGGCGTTTTCTTGCATTCTTCGCCGTCACTGCGGCTGCCGGTGCGCTTGCCTATCTGTTTGCGCATGGCGGTGAAGACAGTGCGGTGATCGGTGCTTCGGCGGCGATTTCAGGCACCATGGCCGGCGCCATGCGCTTTGCTTTTCAACGCGGAGGCCCGCTTGGATTTTGGCGGGAGAACGATGAGGAGGCCTACCGTGTGCCGGCGCTTCCATTATCGGGTGTGTGGCGCGATTTTCGCGTCGTGATTTTCCTCGTTGTCTGGTTTGGAATCAATTTTCTGTTTGGCGCCGTTTCGCTGCCGCTCACCAGCGGCGATCAGCCGGTAGCCTGGCAAGCGCACATCGGCGGGTTTCTGGCCGGCCTGTTGCTGTTCGGCTGGTTCGATCCGGTGCGGCCGCACGCTAAAACCGTGGTTACCCCGGAGTGATCGGCGCTATTTCGGCGGCCCCGCCGCTGGACTGACCGCGTGCGTGAGGGCGCTGACCGCTTCCAGAATGGCGTCGATGTTTTTTTCGGTGGCGTCGGCGCCGATCGCGATCGCTTCTTCGGCGCGGTGGAATTCGAACCAGCCGATTTCGCCAAGGCGCGGGCTGATCAGCACGTCGGGCGGATCGCCGGCGAGCCGCGCGCGCGTGATGCGGTCCTGCATCACGTTGAACGCTTCGACCATCACAGTCGGAATTCCGGGCCCGCGCCGCCGGCCAAAAAAATGACGACGCAGGAAGCGTTCGCGGCCGAACATGCCACCCACGCTCTTGTCGAGTTTGCCCAGCTCCGGCTCATCGCTTTCGTCCGACCCGTGGTTCGCGATGATCGTCCCACGGCCGAACAGATCGGCGTTCAGATTGACCGCGATAACGAGGCGCGCATCGAGCGCCCGCGCCGCCGAAACCGGAACCGGATTGACGAGCGCACCATCGACCAACCAACGGCCGCCGATGCGCGCCGGCGGAAAGATGCCGGGTAGCGCGTAGGATGCGCGAAGCGCATCGACCAGCCGGCCTCGCGTCAGCCACACTTCGTGACCGGTGGTAAACTCGGTCGCAATTGCGGCAAAGCGCGTCGTTAAATTCTCGATGCGGACATCGTCGAGCGCTTCTTCGAGCCGCTTCGCTAGATGATTGCCGCGGATCAGTCCCGATCCGCCGAGATTAACGTCGAGGTAACCGAGGACGCCGCGAACCGTGAGCCCGCGCGCCCAGGCTTCAAAACCGTCGAGTTGATTGGCGGCATAACAGCCGCCGACAACTGCGCCAATTGACGTGCCGACAATAATCTCAGGAACGATGCCGTGCGCGAGCAGCGTCCGCATCACGCCGATGTGCGCAAACCCGCGTGCGGCCCCGCCGCCAAGTGCAAGCGCAATCGTCGGGCGCTCGGCGACCGGTTGCAGGGTCGTCGCCTCGGCTGAGCGGTCGCCGCCGCGGCTGCGTGTGAATAATCCCTCAAGCACCACGTTTTTTCCTCACAGACCCATCATCGGACGCTTTGCGGGAGGCGAACAAGCATTTCGCGAGAACATCGTGAAAATGCTGGCCGAAATGTATGACGGAAGGGTGACGAAAGCAGCCCATTTACCTTGAAACGCGCGAAAAGCTCAGGCGTTCGGCCGCTTCATCGAAAACATTGCTTCGACCGCTGCGTACTCGTCGTAGCCACAGCGCGCGATCGGCTTCATGGCAGCCGTATCTAAACGTCCATTCATAAGAAAACGGTCGTCGATATGAACGCCGATGACCTGCCCGAATACCACATGACAGCCGGCTGGCCGCCCTTCGATGTCGTCAAGCGCGATGACTCTAAGTAGCTTGCACTCGAGTGCGCACGGCGATGCCGCAACACGCGGCGGCTTGACCAGACGGCACGGCGCAGGCTCAAGCGCGGCGCGCTTCATTTCGCTCAAGCCCCGTGGCATGGGCGCGGAGGTCTCGTTCATCGCCTCCCGCAAATCCCAGGTCGCGAGATTGCAAACGAATTCACCGGTCTCTTCAATGAAGCTGACCGAATCCTTGCGTCCTTCGCTGGCAAACATCACGATATTTGGTTTACTGTTGACGCCATTGAAGAAAGAGTAGGGCGCAAGGTTGATTTCACCCTTTGCGCTCATCGATGTCACCCAGCCGATCGGGCGCGGCGCGACAATGGCCTTGAACGGGTCGTACGGAAGGCCGTGCTCGTTCTTGCGCGCGTCGTAAAACATCTCTCAGGTGCCGTAGCGGCTGACGATCGCAGAAAGATCGGGACGGTTTCGCTCTTCCGGCGCGCGCATCGCGCGGCCGATGTGAACAAATCCGGCAATGCGCTCGTGCGCCGCGAGGTGAAGCGCGTCGAGCACGCGGCGGTCGTAGGCGTACCATTCTGTGATCCAGCTTGCGGCAAAGCCAAGCGCGTGCGCAGCCGTGACAAGATTCATGGCGGCGGCGCCGGCCGATAATTGCTGTTCCCATTCCGGAATTTTCACGTGCGGGGCCGCGCGGCTGACAACTGCGATGACCAAAGGTGCGCGTGCGAGCCGGTTGCGTTCGAATTCGAGTTGATCGAATGTCGCTTCCGGGTGATCGGCGCGATAGACCGCCGCGATTTTGTCGCCTGCCGCGCGCCGTGCATCGCCCTCGAACACCACGAACCTCCATGGCGCGAGCTTGCCGTGATCGGGCACCCGCGAGGCGATCGTCAATAATAATTCGACTTGCTCCGGCGAAGGTCCCGGTCCGGACAACTCCATTGGTTTCACGGAGCGACGAGTTTTCAGAAGCTGCAAAGCATCGGGCATCCGGACCTCGAAAGACAGGGCGCTGCGCCTAGCATAGAGCCGTTGAGGTGACAAACGGAGGCCGTGATGCGAGGTTGGCCTGTGTTGACGTGCAAGCCGTTACCGGCTGCTTACAGCGCCTGTGGTGGCTTGAAATCGCCGCGATTTCGACCGAAAACCAAAGCGCATGATCGGCAAGTTTCGACGCGTCCTCGGCCTATATCTTTTGTTGCCGGCTCTCCTCTTTGTGGGTGCGCTGGCGTATCCGGCTTCTGGCGTCGCGCAGAATTCGTTGTTGTCCGACGCACCATCGCTGTCGGGCGGCGCAACTGGCGCGCCATTTGCGCATGGCGGCAGTTTCGCTTTTCCCGCGCAATCGCCGTTCCTCGGTTCGCAGCGGGAAGTCCCGCCGCAACAGTCCATACCGATGGTGCCGGCCGGTCATGTTGCGCTGGCGCTTGCCGCCCGTTTTGGGCAGAGCGCGGGGCCCATTACCGGAGGGCTGACGTGGCGTGTATTCTCCAGCAAGCCTGATCGGACCGGCGCATTTCGTCTGGTGAAGGAAGACAAATCGCCGACGCCAACATTGGTCTTGCCGGCGGGCGCCTATATCGTTCACGTCGACTTCGGTCTGGCGACGGCAGTCAGGCCGGTGACCCTGCGTGCGGAGACGGTGCATGAAATGTTCGATCTGCCGGCGGGCGGATTGCGGCTGGAAGGAAAAGTGGGGGACGTGCGAATTCCCCCCGGGCAGATTTCTTTCGACATTTACAAAGGCAGCCAATTCGATGGCGGCAACCGAAGGCCGATTGCCGAGCACCTGATGACCGGACAGGTCCTCGTGGTGCCGGAAGGCACCTATTACATCGTATCCAATTATGGGGATGCGAACTCGGTCGTACGTTCCGATATCCGCGTGGAGGCGGGCAAGCTCACCGACATCACCGTTACCCACCGGGCGGCCATCATCACGTTGAAACTCGTCAGCGCCAAAGGCGGCGAAGCTCTCGCCAACACCGCCTGGTCCGTGCTTACGCCGGGCGGCGACGTCATCAAGGAATCGATCGGTGCTTTCCCCCGTGTCGTTCTCGCCGAAGGCGAGTATCGCGCGATTGCCCGCAATGAAGGCAAAATTTTTGAGCGTGAGTTCAAGGTTGTGACTGGCGTCGATGGCGATGTTGAGGTACTGGCGCGCTGACGAAAGTCGCGGGTCTCTTTGGCCTTGCGCTTCGTGCGGCCGATAACGACATCGGAAAGGATATTTCGTGATGCAGCGGGGCCTGCATGAGGCAATGACGAATAAATTAGCGTCTTTCGATCTAAAAACTGTCGCTCTTTTGCTCGATGTCGATGGAACTTTGATCGACATCGGGAGTACTCCTACCGATGTCGAGGTTCCTGCCGGTCTGCTTTCCTCTCTTGATCGACTCGTTCGCTTGACGGACGGCGCGGTGGCTTTGGTCAGCGGTCGTCCGATCGTCGATCTCGATCAGCTTTTCACGCCGTTGCGGCTGCCCGCGATCGGTGGCCACGGCGCAGAAATGCGTATCAACGGCGAATCCTTCCGCACCACCGCTCCATTGCCGGCAGCCTTGCGCAAAGTCCTTGCTGCGGCGGCCATGCCCGGCTCGGGCATTATCGTCGAAGACAAAGGGTATTCGCTTGCCGTGCATTACCGTGCCGCGCCGCAAGAAAAAAACCGACTGTCACGTTACATCGCCGAAAGCGTCGCCGGATTTCCGCACGAGGCGCTGGAAGTTCTTCCCGGCAAGTCGATGCTTGAGGTCAAACGGCCGGGCGTGAACAAAGGCGCCGGTGTGCAGGAATTGATGAAGCATGCGCCGTTCAAAAATCGGAAGCCGATTTTCATCGGCGACGATGTAACGGATGAATCCGTTTTCGCTCTGCTGCCGGCACTGGGTGGAGAGGGCTTTTCGGTCGGACGTGAATTCCATGATCTTGCCGGCATCTTTGCTTCTCCGAGCGAAGTGCGTCGCACCTTGCAGCGGCTGGCTGAAAGCGGCGATAGTGACACCGCGGAGGCGGTCGCATGAATGCGCCCGAGCACCTCACCAAAGCCTCTCCCGCTGTGATCCCGCCGACGGACTATGGTCTCGATCTGGCTGTGATCGGGAACGGCCGCACGGCGGCGCTGATCGAGCCGTCGGGACGGCTCGTGTGGTGGTGCCTGCCGCGCTACGACGGCGATCCGGTTTTCTGCCGGCTGTTGTCCGGCGGCGAAGACAAAGGTTTCGCCGACGTGGTCCTGGACGGCCTCGTCGATATCAAATCGGAATACATACGCAATACCGCGATGGTGGTGACGGAGCTCACCGACCGCAACGGCGCGACCGTTCGAATTACGGATTTTGCGCCGCGCTTTTTAATCTACGGCCGCATTCACCGGCCGCCGCAGTTGATGCGCACCATCGAACCGGTTTCCGGCATGCCGCGCATCACGATCCGCTTCCGGCCCACGCATCGTTATGGCGAGCCGGTCACGTCGCGCTCATCCGGCAGCAATCACATCCGCTATTGGCGCGACGACGTGCCGGTGCGCCTCACGACCGATGCGCCGCTCTCTTACATCGAGAGCGAAGCGCCATTCGTATTGACGCGTCCGCTGACAATGGTGTTCGGCGTCGATGAGCCGTTCGAAGGCGCGCTGGAGTCGACCTGTCGCGATTTCCGTGAGCGCACGCGCGACTACTGGATGGAGTGGGTGAGGCGGCTCGCGTTCTCCTACGATTACCAGGAGGACATCATCCGTGCAGCGATCACGCTCAAGCTCAGCAATTTCGAGGAGACCGGCGCGATCGTGGCGGCGCTGACGACGTCCATTCCCGAAGGTCCGGGGTCGGGACGCACGTGGGATTATCGCTTCTGCTGGTTGCGCGACGCTTTCTTCGTTGTCAGCGCTCTCAATCGCATCGGCGCAACAAAGACGATGGAGGATTTCATTTCGTATATCCTCACCATCGCCTCCGGCCGCGCCGACAAATTGCGCGCGGTCTACGGCATCGTGCCATCGGATCCGCTCGACGAGCGCGTGGCGCCGAATCTTGCCGGGTATGGCGGCGACGGGCCCGTGCGTATCGGCAATGCGGCGGTCGCGCAGGACCAGCACGACGTTTACGGCAGCATTATTTTGGCGGCGAGCCCTATGTTCTTCGATCGCCGATTGCCGCGGCCGGGCGACGAAGCGCTCTTCGAGCGATTGGAGCCGCTCGGCGAGCAGGCCGCCAAGCTCGCCATGACGCCGGACTCCGGCATCTGGGAATATCGCGGGCGCAAGCGCGTCCATTCGCATTCCGCCGCGATGTGCTGGGCCGGCTGTCAGCGGCTCGAGGCAATTGCCACTCACCTCGGTCTGCCGGATCGTGCCGGATATTGGAGCATCGCCGCCGACAAGATCGGCAAGGAATTGCTCGAACGCGCATGGAGTCCAAAACGCAAGGCATTTTCCGGTGCGTTCGGAAGCGACGACCTCGACGCCAGCACGCTGCTTTTTGCCGAATTAGGCCTCGTTTCGCCGGAGGACCCGCGCTTCGTCGCGACGGTCAAGGCCATTGAGGATGAACTTCGGCGTGACTTCCACGTTATGCGTTATGTCGCCGCAGATGATTTCGGCTTGCCGGAGACCGCTTTCCTGATTTGCCGATTTTGGCTGATCGATGCAATCTGGAGCCTGGGGCGGCGCGAAGAGGCGCGCGATATGTTTGTTGACGCACTTCGTTTGCGAAACCGGTATGGGCTTCTGTCGGAAGACGTCCATCCGGTTACCGGAAGGTTGTGGGGGAATTTTCCGCAAACTTATTCGATGTCAGGATTGATTTCGACCGGAATGAAGTTGTCCCGCAGCTGGGGAGATCGGTATTGGCGCGGCTCGTCGTAGTATCCAATCGTGTGTCCATTCCGGATCGCGGCGCGCGTGCCGGCGGACTCGAGGTCGCCATCAAGGCGGCGCTGAGGCATCAGCACGGCCTCTGGTTCGGTTGGAGCGGTCGTATCGACGGTCGCAATCAGCCGAAGACGCTCGAGAGCGGCAATCTCACATACGTCACCGTCGATCTGTCGCGCGACGATTATCAGGAATTCTACAACGGTTACGCCAACCGGGTCTTATGGCCGATCTTTCACTATCGGCTCGATCTGGCGGAGTTCACCCGGCGCGATCTCGGCGGCTATTTGCGCGTCAATGAATATTATGCCAGCAACCTCGACAAGCTTCTCAAGCCCGACGACATCGTTTGGGTGCACGACTATCATTTGATTCCGCTCGCCAGGGCCTTGCGCGCTCGCGGGCACAAGAATCGAATCGGATTTTTTCTTCACATTCCCTGTCCGCCACCCGAAATTCTCGCGGCATTGCCCAATCACGACCAGCTCGTTCCCGCGCTCGGCGCTTACGATCTTGTGGGCTTCCAGACCAAGATCGACGCGGCGAATTTCGCGCGTTATCTCAGCGACGAGTGCGGTCTCGCTCGTTACGGCGATCACACGTTCATCTTCGGCGAGCGGACGGTGCAAATCGGCGCGTTTCCGGTCGGCGTCGAAACCGAAGCCTTCGCGCGGCTGGCGCGCCGCGCGATCGAATCGAATTTCGTGCGCGAAGTGCTCGACAGCCTTTCCGGCCGCGCGATGATCATCGGCGTCGACCGGCTCGATTATACCAAAGGCTTGCCGCAACGCATGGACGCGTTCGAGCGCTTCCTGAACAACTTTACCGAATGGCGCGGTAAGGTGACCTATCTCCAGATCACGCCGCGGAGCCGCACCGGCATTCCCGAATACACCGACATCGGCCGGCTCACCGGCGAAGCGGTCGGCCGTATCAACGGCACGTTCGGTGAGCCGTCATGGACACCGCTGCGTTACGTCAACAAGGCCTACAGTCGCACCGCGCTCGCCGGCCTTTATCGCGCCGCGCGCGCCGCGCTGGTGACGCCGCTGCGCGACGGAATGAACCTGGTCGCCAAGGAGTTCGTCGCGGCGCAGAATGCGGAGGACCCCGGCGTGCTGATCCTGTCGCGCTTTGCCGGCGCATCGCAGGAATGCGCCGAAGCGCTGCTGGTCAATCCGTACGATCCGGAAGGCGTCGCCAATACGATCAACCGCGCGCTGTCGATGCCGATCGAGGAGCGGCGCCGCCGGCATGCGCGCATGTTTACGGCGCTATCGCACAACGATCTGTCGCACTGGGCGCAGCGCTTCGCCGAGGCGCTTCAGGACCCCGGCGGCGGCGTTTCCGGCCGCATGCGCATGGCGATCTCGGGCTAGGCTTTTGCGCTCGCTTTTTGCATCCGCCGTACATCCGGCGGCACCGCTTTATCGGCAAGCGCCCTGAGCGCGGCCTCGAGCGGCATGAACTCCTGTTTCTCCTGGCCCAGACGGCGGATCGAGACGGTGCGCTCCGCGGCTTCCTTCCTGCCGACAACCAACAGGGCGGGGACCTTGGCGAGTGAATGCTCGCGCACCTTGTAATTGATCTTCTCGTTGCGCAGGTCGCTCGCAATACGCAAGCCCATGGCGCGCGCGCTGTCGATCGCCTCGCGCGCGTAATCGTCGGCGTCCGACGTGATGGTCGCAATCACTGCCTGCAACGGCGACAGCCACAGCGGCAGATGGCCGGCGTAGTGCTCGATCAGGATGCCGGTGAAGCGTTCGAGCGAGCCGAACATGGCGCGATGCAGCATCACCGGCGTCACCTTGTTCGAGTGCTCGTCGATGTAGAACGCGCCGAGCCGCCCCGGCATGTTGAGATCGACCTGCACGGTGCCGCACTGCCAGTCGCGGCCGATGGCGTCGCGCAGCACGTATTCGAGCTTGGGCCCATAGAAGGCGCCTTCGCCTTTGTTGAGTGTCCACGGCCGGCCGGAGGCTTTCAGCGCCGCCATCAAGGCGGCTTCGGCCTGATCCCAGACTTTGTCGTCGCCGATGCGCTTTTCCGGACGATCGGAAAATTTGATCGTCACGTCCGAGAAGCCGAAGTCCTCATAAATCGACAAAATCTGGTTGTTGACCTTGAGCGACTCTTCCGCGATCTGCTCGTTGGTGACGAAGATGTGCGCGTCGTCCTGCGTGAACGCACGCACGCGCATTAAGCCGTGCAGCGCGCCCGACGGCTCGAAACGGTGCACCTTGCCGAACTCGGCAAGCTTGAAGGGCAGGTCGCGGTACGATTTCAGGCCATTCTTGAAAATCTGGATATGGCCGGGGCAGTTCATCGGCTTGACCACAAACACGCGCTCGTCTTCCTCGCGCGGCTGTGTCAAGAACATGTTCTCGCGGAATGTCGCCATGTGCCCAGACTGGACCCAGAGCGATGAGTCCATGAGTTGCGGCGCGTTCACTTCCGCAAAGCCGAACTCCTGCGTTTGCCGGCGGCGAATGTAGCCTTCGAGCGCCTGAAACAGCGTCCAGCCTTTCGGATGCCAGAACACCGAGCCCGGCGCTTCTTCCTGGAAATGGAAGAGGTCCATCTCGCGCCCGAGGCGTCGATGATCGCGCTTCTCGGCCTCTTCGATCTGCTTGAGATAAGCGTCGAGCTCTTCCTGCTTCGCAAACGCAGTGCCGTAGATGCGGGTGAGCATCGGATTATTGGAATCGCCGCGCCAGTATGCGCCTGCGACTTTCATCAGCTTGAACGCGTTGCCGATCTTGCCTGTCGAGGTCATATGGGGACCGCGGCAAAGATCGAACCAGTCTCCTTGTTTGTAAATCTTGATCTGCTGATCGGCAGGGATCGCATCGACCAGTTCGACCTTGAATTGCTCGCCCATGCCGGCGAACGTTTGCTTCGCCTGCTCGCGCGACCACACTTCCTTGGTGAACGGTTTGTCGCGCGCGATGACCTCTTTCATCCTCTTTTCGATGACAGGCAGGTCTTCTGGCGTGAACGGCTGGTTACGAAAGAAGTCGTAGTAGAATCCGTTCTCGATCACCGGCCCGATGGTGACCTGCGTTCCGGGCCAGAGCGACTGCACCGCTTCGGCGAGCACGTGCGCGGCGTCATGGCGGATCAACTCCAGCGAGCGCGGGTCGTCGCGGGTCAAGAATTCGATTTTCGAATCGTGTTCAATCGGGTCGCTCAGGTCGGCGAGCGTGCCGTCGAGCGCCATCGCGACGGTGCGTTTCGCCAGCGAGGGCGAAATGCCCTTGGCAATGTCGAGCCCGGTTGTGCCTTGGGGGTAGTCCCGACGCGCGCCATCGGGAAAGGTCAGCGCGACATTCTGCGCCATCTCAATCTCCTTTGCTCACTCGCTGCCTACGAATGCAGGTAAGCGCAAGGGCAGGGATATAGCAGCGCGGCCCCACGGTGCAAGCCGCACACGTAAATCCGACACTGTGGCCCTCGGGATTTCGCGGCCACGCGGTTTGACGATCGCCAATGCCAAGCGTATATACGGTGCCAGATTAGGGATATCCCCATGCCGTTTCACATCCGTAACCGCAACACGGAACAACTCGCTCGGCAGCTCGCTCGCGCCGCGAATCTTGGCCTGACCGAGGCGGTTCATGTGGCGCTTTCCAACGAGTTGCGACGCCGGCAAGCGGCCGTACCGCTGTGGGAACGCGCCGCGGCGCTCCGTAAGCGTGTGCGCGCTCGCGTGAAGGACACCCGTCCGGTGGACAAAGCCTTCCGCGATAGCCTCTACGAGTCCAAGCCTCGCCGTGTTCGTTGACGCCTCCGCCATCGTTGCCGTCCTTACCGAGGAAAGTGACGGCGAGACGCTCGCGGCCGAATTGGATCGAGCCGCAGGTTCGGTCACATCTGTCATCGCGGTCTGGGAATCCGCCGCCTCGATATCGCGCAAGACCGGCCGCCGCGCCGAACAGGAATTGACGGATATCCTGGCCTTCCTCGATCTTGCAGAGGTTGAGATATTGCCCGTCGATTTAACCGTTGCCGCCGAGGCGATCACGGCATTCGATCGTTACGGCCGGCGTAGCGGACATCGCGCGGACCTCAACATGGGCGACTGTTTCGCTTACGCCTTCGCCAAGACGCGCGATGTCGTTCTTCTTTATAAAGGGAAAGACTTTGCTTTTACCGATGTGCAGCGCTTGTAAGGCGAGGCGTCGATTCTTGTTTTTCGGCTTGATGTGGCGTTTAGCGTCTTGGCGTGCGCCGTAAAATTCACCCGCGCCGGTCAATGTCGGCGTTCGTCCCACGCCACCGGCCGTAACGCCAGGGCAGATACCAACGCGCGCGTGGCGGCGGTGCGGCCGGCACAAAGTCCAGGCCCGACGTACCGAGCGAATGGCAGCGCAACAACCGCGCGAGTGCCATCCAGCCGCCGGCCCACAAGCCGAATCGGTTGATCGCCTCATCGGCATATTCAGAGCAGGTCGGCAAATGCCGGCAACGGGGACCGATCAGTGGTGACAGCGTAAAGCGGTAAAGCGTCACCGCTGCGCGCCCGAAAAGCCGCGGCAATCGCGCCACGCCGAATGGAACTTTGGGGAGGGTGGATTCGTGCATTCGGACCGCTAAAGATGGAACTGTGATGGACAAAGCTTGTCGACAAAAAGATAAGCCACAGCGACCTTTTTGCACTAGACCCGAATCTGGCGGCTGACTAGAAGGGCGAACGGGGACGCGCGTCGAGTATACCCGAGAGCGTGGAACAATAACCGCGCGAGCAGACGTGGGACCACCCACGCAATTCGGGTACGCGACGGAAGGGGTAAGGACACTATGCTCCGCTCATCCGGTGTCGTGCTGGCGTTCAGCGCGCTATGCGCTCTTGCATCGTTTCAGGCGCGCGCCAGCGATCGCACGCTGCCGATGCAATTCGAGTTGCACCATCAATCGCCGGCGGCGACGTGCGGCGATCATTGTCTCACCTGGATCGCCGCAGCCGGCGCGATTACCGCCGACACGCCGCGCGAATTCCAGAAGTTTGCGCAAGGCCGCGATCTGCGCGGCATGACGCTGGCGCTCGATTCGGATGGCGGCTCGGTGCTCGGCGCGATCGCGCTCGGCCGCGAAATCCGCGCGCTCCGCCTCACCACCACGGTCGGCCTTACGGTCGAAAGCGATGAGCACGGCATCACGCAGGTATCGCTTTCGCCGGACGCCGATTGCGAATCGATGTGCCCGTTCGTGCTGCTCGCCGGCGTGCATCGCTCGGTGCCGAAAGATGCACGCGTGATGGTGCATCAAATCTGGCTTGGCGACCGCCGCGACGATCCGACCGCCGCGAGCTATTCGGCCGAAGATCTTGTGCTTGTGCAACGCGATATCGGGCGGCTCGCCCAATACACCGCAGAGATGGGCGCCAATGGCGAGCTGCTCAATCTTGCTCTGCGCATTCCGCCTTGGGAGCCGATGCATTTGTTGACGCCGGAGGAAATGCAGCGCACGGGGCTGGACAATGCCGACAGCGCTCCCGCTCAGGCGCCGCCGCTGCTGACAATGGCTTCGACCGCGGCTGCGACTTCCGACAACAGCCTCCCTTCCGCAACGCAAATCTCGGAAAATGGCTGGGCGGTGGTCGACAATTCAGGCGCGGCGTCGTTGGCTCGCCGGCATCCGTTGACGGTCGAAGGCGATGAGATCGGCAGCTTCGATCTGTTCGTCGCGTGCGGCGCTAATGATGCCTACAACGTAAGCTATGTCGAAAAGCGCCAGGGCGGCGATGCCAGGCAGATGTCGGCTGCGATTGACGGCGTGACGCTCAGGCTCGGGCGCACATCGGTCAAGCTCAAGGTCGTCTCGTCGAAGCGTCAAACTCATCCGCTGCAGATCGACACATTTGCGAGCGGCTCCATTCCCGCGAAGCTGGTTCGTACTTTTGCTGCCGTCGGCAATCACTCGATGACCGTCTCGACGACGAGCGCCGCGCTGAAAACCTCAATCCGCATCGGCAATACCGGCGCGCTGAAGAACTTGCCGTCCTTGATGGCCGCTTGCAGCAAGACGCTTGCCAAGCGCGCCGACTTGACGCCCGGAAGCACCCGCGGCGTGGCGCCGCGCCAGTAGTGCAAAATTATTCGGCCGCTTGCGCGCGCTTGCTTTCGATCTGATCGATGGCAGAAACCACCGCGTCGAACGTGAGCAGGGTTGAGGCGTGGCGCGCCTTGTAGTCGCGCACCGGCTCCAGCACCGCGATATCGGCCCATTTGCCGTTAGGTGGAGCGCCGTTCTCTTTCAGCATCTTGCGGACGGTGTCGCGCAGCTCACGCAGCTCGTCGGCGTTGGAACCGATCACGTGGCGCGCCATGATCGAGGACGACGCCTGCCCAAGCGCGCACGCCTTTACGTCGTGGGCGAAATCCGTCACCACCGGCCCGTCCATTTTGAGGTCAACGGTTACCGTTGACCCGCAGAGTTTCGAGTGCGCCGTTGCGCTTGCGTCGGGCGAGGGCAGGCGTCCCAGCCGCGGGATGTTGCCCGCGAGATCGAGGATTCGGTCGTTGTAAACCTCGTTAATCATTAGCCTTTTGCCTGCTCGCGCGGGCCGGTGGATTGCGTCGGTCCTGCAATTGAATATATAGGGACTGAACTTGCGGTGCGAGAAGGGTTCTCGCGCCGGCGTGGCGTGAAGCCATGCGAAACGGGAATGCGGCGTCCACCCGCCTCGCACCGGACGAGTGTTGCCGGTTGGGGTAGAAGACGCGGCCGCCCGGTGACACATCCGGTGCCTCTGCGCGCTGCAGGCGGCGCCGGTCGAACGGAGAGACCGCTCATGGATGCCAAAACGAACAAATCCGCTCCTATTGCGCCTGCCATTATCAAGCCGTGGCCCAAGCAGGGTCTGCACGATCACGTGCGTGCCGCGCCGCAGCCGGTCGAACCGCGGCCCACGCGCGAGCAGGCGGAAGAAGCCGTGCGCACGCTCATCGCTTATGCCGGCGACAACCCGCAGCGCGAAGGCGTGCTCGAAACGCCCAAGCGTGTGGTCGATGCCTATGACGAGATGTTTCAGGGCTATCGCGAATGCCCGCTCGATGTGCTCGACAAGACCTTTGGCGAAATCGGCAGCTACAACGACTTCGTGCTGGTGAAGGACATCAGCTTCAACTCGCATTGCGAGCACCACATCATGCCGTTCTTCGGCAAGGCGCACATCGCGTATCGGCCGGTCGACCGCGTGGTGGGCCTCTCCAAGCTCGCGCGACTGGTCGACGTTTACGCCCGCCGCCTGCAGACGCAGGAGCATATGACCGCGCAGATCGCGACCGCGCTCGATGAGATTTTGAAGCCGCAGGGCGTCGCTGTGATGCTCGAAGCCGAGCACATGTGCATGTCGATCCGCGGCGTTTCCAAGCCCGGCTCGCTGACGGTGACGACGCAATTCTCAGGGCTGTTCGAGAACCCGCAGGAGCAGGTGCGGTTCATGACGATGGTGCGCGGCCAGCAGGCATAACTCTTCTGTCATGCGTGGGCTTGACCCGCGCATCCATACAGCGTTTCAAAGCGTAATTGCACGATGGATTGCCGGGTCAAGCCCGGCAATGACGATCTTGGCCATGACCGAAAAATCTCAAGCCGATATCGAAGAAGGCACAACCTTCGCGCCGAGGTTCGACGCGAACGGGCTGATCACCGCCGTCGTGACCGACGCGAAATCGGGCGAGCTGCTGATGGTTGCGCACATGAATCGTGAAGCGCTCGACAAGACCATCGCAAGCGGTGAGGCCTGGTATTACAGCCGTTCGCGCAAAGCGCTGTGGAAGAAGGGCGAGACATCGGGCCACACGCAGCGTGTCGTCGAAATGCGCGTCGACTGCGATCAGGATGCGATCTGGCTGAAAATCGATCAGGCCGGCGCCGGCGCCTGCCACACCGGCCGGCGCTCGTGCTTCTATCGCGCGGTGCCGCTCGGTAAGAGCGGCGCGGTCACGCTCGAATTCCGCGGCGAAAAGACCTTCGAGCCGGGCGCAGTTTACAAAAAACCGGGCTAAATCGTGTCCGGCCCCGCCCGCATCGACCTGCGGTTCGACACGCGCAGCGGCGACACCGTTGCTCATCTTACGATCGACAATCGCGCGAGGCTCAATACGCTCAACCGCGCGCTGATGACCGAATTCATCGCGCAGGTGGAAGGGCTCGGAGCGCGCGAGGACTTGCGCGCGCTCGTGCTTGCCGGCGCGGGCGAGAAGGCATTCATCGGCGGCGCCGACATTCCTGAAATGGCCGCGCTCGACTGCAATAGCGCGCGCGAATTCATCACACTCGTGCACCGGACTTGCGATTGTTTGCGCCGTCTGCCGGTGCCGGTGATCGCCTGTATCGACGGCTATGCGCTCGGCGCCGGTCTTGAGGTGGCGGTATCCTGTGATCTGCGGATTGCGACGAGCCGCGCGAAATTCGGCATGCCGGAGGTGAAAGTTGGCATTCCGTCGGTCGTTGAGGCCGCGCTCATTCCACGGCTGATCGGCTTCGGCCGCGCACGCGAATTGTTGATGCTCGGCGAGATGGTCGACGCCGAGACAGCGCTCAAGTGGGGGCTTGTCGAACGCGTCGTCGAGCCGGGCGCGCTTGATCGGGAAGCAGAGAAGATCATGGCGTCGCTGCTTGCGGCAGGACCGCGCGCCGTGCGCTTGCAGAAAGAATTGATGCGCGCGTGGGAGCAGCTTCCGCTCGACGATGCCATCGCGGCCGGCATCGATGCCTACGTTCGTGCTTTCGAAACCGACGAGCCGAAACGAATGCTGTCGGCCTTTGCCAGCCGTAAACGAGAGTAGCTGCGCTCGTTCATTCTTGCGTGACGCCTCGAGTTCAGCTTGCAATCAGATGATCAGGGTTGCGCCTGAAACGATCAAAAACAGAAGTACCAGCCGTCGAAATTTCCCATCATCGATTCGCTTGAAAAGCCGGAGGCCGATCCAGGTCCCGGCGATCACGGCCGGTGCGCACCACAGGTAAGCCGACAGAGTCGCGGACGCGAGAATACCCAATTTGGAAAAATAGATGAGCGTTGCAATCTGCATACACAAAATGAACGGCTGAACGATTCCCCGTTGCTCGACCTTCGACATGCCTCGGGCGTTGCACCACATCGTGGGAAATGCGCCAGGAAAGGCGGTCGCTCCGCCGGTTATGCCCCCCGCAAAGCCGGCGGCTGCTTCGGCAAAGTGGCCGCCACCACGAAACGAGAGACTTGGCCGCAGGATCATGTACGCGCTGTAGCAAATCAGAAATGCGCCAAATCCGGCGGCGAATGCATGCGAATTGACGCCTTCCAGCAATTTGGCGCCGACCGGTATGCCGACGAGGCCGCCGGCCAGATACGTGGCGCACTCTCGCCACCGCATCGTACGCCAAAGCGACCAGATACTGATCAATTGCGTGGTGATGCTGCAGGCGAGCAGTAACGGCACGGCCTCGATTGGCGGCAGCCAGTGAAACAACAACGCACCCGAGATGGCGGAGAAAGCAAATCCGGCAAGTCCGGAGGCCAAGGCGCCTGCAAAGATCGCGATAAGCGTCACGATAATCGTAGCATGGCCCGCAACGAGCGGGACAAGGTGTTGGCCGACGAACGCGGTCATCTCGACTTCTCAATCACCCCGAGTGGAGCCAAAGGGCGTTTGCCTGACCGAAACGATCAGCGACGGAGAGGCCCTCGCAAGTATCGCCACCAACTTTTCTCGAGCGACACGGTTGTGATTCTTCAGCACCGCGCCGCACGACACCTGCGTGCAATCGTAAAGGGGCTCTCTCAGCAGCCGCGAGATTTGCTGCACGGAATTCGGCGGGATCACCTTCGCGCCTTCCAAATCCTCGGCCACTCGATCCATCCGGATCGTGCCGTCCAGCGCAACTTGGCGGGCCGGTTGCTCATAGACGAAGAGAGCTACAATCCCGCAGGCCAACGTCACCTGCCCAATCGTCTTGCAAAGCAGCCCGTATCGGTGTTTCAGCAATTGCAATCGAGCGATCTTTGTCTTTGCATTCGGCCGCTCTATCTCGATGCTGCCCGAGACTTGTCCGTCGATAGATGGGATGTATGTCATTGCCGATCTCTCGTGTTCATCGACAGCGGCGAGCTTGACGGCAACACGGAGCCGGCGCGTCAATCAAATGGCTTAAAGACTGAAAAAAATTTCGAGGTACGCCGATCGTAGAACGTGACGGCCATCACATTTGTCGATGGCTTAGCGTGCTATTTTTTCGAAATTTAGTTTTATAGTTCCGAATTGTTCCAGGAATCCTTTGCCTCGAAATATCGACGTCCGCTCGACCTACGTAGTATCGCAACGCCCCGTGCCGCACTCCGGAGAAGTCTACTTCTTCATTCGC
>DASUKT010000036.1:0-12750 GCA_036278575.1 Pseudolabrys sp.
GAACGAGCCGCTCGCGTTCATGTCGATTTCATAGCGCATGAACCCGCCGATCTTCAGGCAGGTATCGGTGCCCGGGATGTACCAGAACCCCGCGCCGTACAGGCTGCAAATCTTCACGTACTGGATGGATTTGAAAATAAATCGCAGATTTCAGAAGGGCGTTCTGCCGCCGCGCCTGCATTTTCGCGTTTTGCGTTCTCGGATGCCCCTAGGTACGGCGCGCCCGCAAGCATCTGACGGCAAGTGCCTTTGCGTTTTGGCGCAGCGAAGCCCGCGTTACCCTTGCTCGGTATAGCGTAGGACGCGCACTGAATCGGACATTCCGATTTGCAATGTTCCGCATCGACGATGCGCTCTCCGTCCTCCTGAGGTGCGAGTGAAGCGAGCCTCGAAGGATGGTGGGCACATGGGCCGTCGCCCTTCGAGGCTCGGCCTGCTGCCGAGCACCTCAGGGTGACGGAGCAATATCGGGTGGTATGCTTGTAAGCCGGAGACGGGAGTCAGAATGGGCGCGTTCGTCTATATGCTCCGCTGCGCCGACGGCTCGTATTACGTGGGCAGCGCAACCGGTGACGATCTTTCAAAGCGTATTGCCGAACATCAATCCGGTAGCTATCCCGGTTACACGTGGTCGCGGCGTCCGGTGAAGCTTGTCTGGTCCGAACATTTCGATCGGATCACCGATGCAATTGCGGTCGAGCGAAAACTAAAAGGCTGGGGTCGCGCAAAGAAAGAGGCGCTGATCGATGAGGATTGGGTGTCGATTCGCACCCTCTCTAAACGCCGCGCCGGCCGCGAGCGGTCGTCTTGAAAGCACGCACCCACATCGCAAGCCGTCACCCTTCGAGGCTCGGCCTGCGGCCGAGCACCTCAGGGTGACGGAAAAGTCGAGCCGCATGCTTCGAACAAATCCGTACGCGTAGGCGCCTCGATCTCTCCGTCATCCTGAGGTGCAAGCGAAGCGAGCCTCGAAGGATGACCGGGCACCGAGTCACCGGCCTCCTCAGGGTGAAGGCGATAGGCAACTAATTCGAAACGCCGGGCGTCACGGCGAATTGCGGCGCGGGAGACGGGCTGCCGTTCATGCGGCTCACGCCGGGATAGGTCACGACGTCCTGGATGAGATCGGCCGCGCCGATCAGCGTCTCTTGCGTGAGATGCGCGTAGCGCTGCGTCGTGCGGGCGTGCAGATGGCCGAGCAGCCCCTGCACGACGTAAAGCGACACCCCGCGGTTCACCAAAAAGCTTGCGAATGAATGGCGCAGGTCATGCAGACGCACATCTTCCAGGCCGGCGCGCGTGCGAATGCGGTCCCAGGGAAAGAACAATGACGCGCAGGGGCGGCCGTTCACCGGCGACGGAAAAATGTAAGGATTGCCGTCAATCCGCGGCGCGGACGTCAACAGCGCGATCGCCGATTGATTCAAGGCGACCACGCGCGCGCGGCCCGATTTCGATTTCGGTACCAGCAGCGTCTTGTTCTTCCAATCGATGTATTCCCACTTCGCGAATGTGACCTCGTTGCGGCGCGCCCCGGTCAGCAGAAGCAGCATGATGGCGCGCGCGGCGTTCTGATTTTCATCCCTATGGATCGAACGAACGAGTAACTCGGCTTCGTCCTCGCTCAGGAACCGGTTGCGCTGGACATCGGGGCCGGCGCTGAGCCCTGCCGCCGGATTGTCGACCACACCGGGGACCTTCCATTTGCGCGCCAGGTTGAACATGTAGCGCATGATGACGATCACGCGGTTCATGGTGCCGGGCGCGTAGCCCTCCTCCCGCATCCGGTTCACAAGTTGCGTGATCGCGTCGGGCGTGATCTCGTCGAGCGCGAGCGAGCCGAGCTTGGCAAGAATGTGAATCCGCAAGACCGTCTCGTCGGTCTGCCAGCTCGTCTTGTAAGTTTGCACGAACGGCAAATAGCGCTCGCGCGCGAATTGGGCGAGCTGCGGTACTGCGCGCGCATCCTGCCGCTTCTTCTGCGGATCGGCGCCGAGCAAAGCCTCGGCCAATATCTGCCGCGCCTTGCGGCGGGCCTGATCGAGCGTCAACACGTCCGCCGGACCGATCTTGTACTGGCGCTCGCGCGCCCGCTCATCGGTGTAGCGCTGATAGTAGGTCTTGCCGCCCGAGCAGCGAACCTCGAGCAAGAATCCGCGCTGATTCAGGTCGAAAAAGTCGACCTTCCTGCGTCCCTCCGGACAAAGGACGCTGCGCACGAAATTCGCGGATAACGCAACTGCCGGCATGACCCCTGACCGTTTGACGGCCTTATCTTCCCCGGCTCTCCTATCCGAACGTGTAAACAGATCGTTTATAGGAAAGCTTCAAATATAACTTTGGCATAAATTTTGATGTAAAAAACATAAACTAGGAAGCGAAAATCATAAATTATGATGTCCGATGTGTAAGAATTGTTGTTCTCGAAAAAGTTTTGTTGGAATCCAATACTTTACCTCTATTCACCAGCTTTCTCGCCCGAAATCGGCCGGTGCATAAGCGGGCGCCCGTACGATGGAGCCCCGTACTCTCTCAACCTGCAGGTTGCAAAGGTGGCCGCAGCAGGGACAGGCATCGCGCCGTCCGCAAGGAACGTTCACTGGAACCGCTGGACAAACCGGAGGGTGGTCGGGGCAGCAGGATTCGAACCTGCGACCTTCTGCTCCCAAAGCAGACGCGCTACCAGACTGCGCTATACCCCGCTAAACCGCTTGATGCGCGCAAAGGCGACCAGCACCATTACACCGCCGCTCGCAGGCGGCCAAGTAAGCCTCACCGCCCTGTGAAAATGCGGTAAGCGACCCTGTCACCCGGCGCGATGCCGAATTTGCGCGCCGTCCCGCCGATCACTTCCAGCACCGCCAGCACCGGGCCGCCCGACGGGATAATGTCGGTCGAGAGCGGCTTCGTGTTCTCCGCAATCCGCAGGATCCGACCGTCTTCCCGAATGAACAGCATATCCAGCGGGATGTAGGTATTTTTCATCCAGAAGCTGACCGGCTGCTCGGTCTTGAAATCGAACAACATGCCTTGCCCTTCGGGCAGCGACTTGCGGTACATCAGTCCTTGCTGCCGGGAGGCATCGTTGTCGGCAATCTCGATGGCGAAGGTGTGAACGCCGGTTTTGCTCACGATCTCGAGCGTTTGCATCCCGGCTGCGTGCGTGGATGTTCCCACCATCACCAGAGCCGAAGTGACGAAAGCAATCGACAGCAAAGCGCGCATACCTCGCCTTTACGCGCCGGCAAACCTCGCGGCAATGGAAAAATGCTGGCCACTTTTCTTCAATAGAAAAGCCTTGGCCGCTTGCTATCGCGAGCAGCTTCGCTCCCTGCAAGGCACAGGACAAAATATAATACTAATGCGAGATGAGCCCGTGCGGTCCGCCGTCCGGACGGACCTCGGCGGCCATCATCCCTTTCGGCCCGGGCCCGAAGCGCACCAAAACCGTCTGGCCGGGACGCAATTCGGCAATCCCATACCGCCGAAGTGTTTCCATATGCACGAAAATGTCCGGCGTGCCCTCGCCCCGCGTCAGGAATCCGAAGCCGCGCAAGCGGTTGAACCACTTCACCTGGGCCCGCTCCAAGCCGCTGGTCGGCGTGACGGTGACATGCGTCCGCGCCGGCGGCATTTGCGCCGGATGAACGGCCGTCGATTCATCCATGGACAGAATGCGGAACGCCTGCAGACCCTTTGCGCGCTGCAACACTTCGCAGACAACGCGCGCGCCCTCATAGGCGGTCTGAAAGCCATCGCGGCGCAAGCAGGTCACGTGCAAGAGCACGTCCGGCATGCCGTTATCGGGAATGATGAAGCCAAAACCTTTGGAGACGTCAAACCACTTGATGACACCTGACAACTCGATCAGGTTCGCCGCGGTTTCATCAACGAGGTCTCCGACCGTCCCCGGTCCGAGATGTGCCCCTGTCATTTTCGACTCAAATCCGTCCGACGCCATGACGTCGCACGCCGCCGCTGTTGTGGCGCCTCTTCGAGGGCGCTTCCACGAATCTATGAATCGAAGATAACACCGAGGCAAAAAGCGCAAAGTGCAAAATGTGCTTGCACACAGGAGTATGCACAGCGGAAAAAAATGCGAATCAGTGCCGGATGAACGGCGCAAGCACCTCGCCGATGTCCTGCCGGATGACAAGATCGGCAAAGTCATCGAATTCGGTCGGTTCGCGGTTGATGATAACAAGCCGCGCGCCGTTGCGCTTGGCCGTCAATGGAAACCCGGCCGCCGGCCACACCACAAGCGACGATCCGATTGCGAGAAAAAGATCACAGCGCAAGGCCAAATCTTCGGCGCGGCGCATGGCCTCCTCGGGCATCGCCTGTCCGAACGAAATTGTCGCGGTTTTAATGTAACCGCCGCAAGCTTCGCAGTCCGGTGCACGGGCGGCCGCCTCGAATTTCTGCCGAATCCAATCGAGTTCGTAGTGTCGGGCACAATCGAGGCACCGTGCATAGGTGGTGTTGCCATGAAGTTCGATGACATCGGCAGGCGCAATGCCGGAATCCTGGTGCAGGTTGTCGATATTCTGCGTGATGAGCGCCGGCGCCTTGCCGGCCCGATAAAGGCTTGCGAGCGCGCGATGACCCCTTCCCGGCTCAGGGCGTCCGATCGCATCGGCAAGGACGAAGCGCCGGCGCCAGGTTTCGTCGCGCATCTCCTGGCTCGCCAAAAAGGCATCGAATGGAATGGGCTGTATTTTGGTCCACAAGCCGCCGGGAGAGCGGAAATCGGGAATCCCGCACTCCGTCGAAATCCCCGCCCCCGTGAAAGGCAGCACGAAGCGCGCCTCGTCGATGAATTCACCGAGTTGCGCCACAGCTGCCTTTAGATCAGGTGCGATCATCCATATAATCCAGAGCGAAAACGGTCGCCTCAAGAGGTTTTATCATGCGATTTCTGCACACGATGCTCCGTGTACGCAATCTCGATGCGGCGCTGGAGTTTTATGGAACGCTGCTCGGTCTCAAAGAGATCAGGCGACGCGTAGACGAAAAAAACTGCTACACCCTCGTGTTCCTGGCGGCTCCGGAAGACGCTTCCGCCGCTGAAGCGGCGCTTCACACCGGCCGGCGCGACGCGCCCGTCGTCGAGCTCACCTATAACTGGGATAGCGAAGATTGCGGCGAAGCGCGTTTTTTCGGTCACCTCGCCTACGAGGTCGACGATATCTACGCCACCTGCGAGCGGCTGATGAAGGGCGGCGTGACGATCAACCGGCCGCCGCGCGACGGTGTGATGGCTTTCGTGCGCTCCCCCGACAAGCACTCGATCGAACTGCTGCAGAAAGGCGCGGCAAAGCCGCCGCAGGAACCCTGGAAATCGATGCCGAATACCGGCAAATGGTAGAAACGGCGTAGAAATGCATCGGCTTGCCGGTACGGCGGAAGGCCTTTATACGTCGCCCGCGCCTCGTATTCCCACGAAGCAGCTTGCGCCCTTCGTCTAGCGGTCCAGGACGCCGCCCTTTCACGGCGGAAACAGGGGTTCGATTCCCCTAGGGCGC
Organism: Pseudolabrys sp.; assembly: GCA_036278575.1. GTDB lineage: Bacteria > Pseudomonadota > Alphaproteobacteria > Rhizobiales > Xanthobacteraceae > Pseudolabrys. Next base: position 5,526 of record DASUKT010000036.1, read on the forward strand.
GCCACACGATTTAAGTTCGATCAACGCCGCGTGGGACATCCGGTGGCCTACGCGAATGAATCCGGCGTGCAACATGTCTCGACATACGGCTCCCGATCCCGCTCTTCGTATTCAAACCCTTTCACGTCGGACTCTCATCGCAAGCTTGCCCGTGCTGCTCGCCGGCTGCGCCGGATCGATCGGGCTCGGCCTCGGAGCGGAATACGGGATGGTTCAAGACGGCGGCGTCACCATTCCGGCGATCGATCTCACGACGATCGACCCGAGCTTGTTGCGTCAGGAAGTTTCCTGGCATGGACGCGAGCGCGCCGGCAGTATCGTCGTGAACGTTCCGGAGCGCCGCCTTTATCTGGTGCAAGGCAACAAACGGGCGCTACGCTATGCCGTCGGAGTCGGACGCAAGGAAGGCGTGAACTTTCGCGGCAGCGCCGTGATCGGCCGCAAAGAAAAATGGCCGCACTGGACGCCCACGGAAAACATGATGGAGGCGATGCCACGCTATCGCGCGTATGCCGGCGGCATGGATGGCGGTATCGATAATCCGCTCAGCGCTCGCGCCCTCTATCTCTACCGCGACGGTCACGACACATTTTTCCGATTGCACGGCACCAACGAACCGGAAAGCATTGGTCACGCGGTTTCGAGCGGCTGCATCCGTCTATTCAATCAGGACATCATCGATCTTTACAATCGAGTGCCTGTGGGAACGCACGTGACGGTATTGCAGAGCTAGGAATCGCAGCGGCCGGACCGGACTTCCACCCTCATCGCGGCTTTCCGGCGTAAGTGCAGGATTCCCCGCAACTATCGCGATGGACCGTGATTCTGGCGAGGGGACACGCGTCTGACAAACGCTCCCATACAAATCGCGCGAGATTTTCCAGCGTCGGGGCGCCAAGCCCGTCGATCCGATTGAGCAACTTGTGATCGAGTGCGGCCCGCACCGCCTCAAGCCGTTTTTCGAGAACGCCCAGATCCACCACCATGCCGGTCGCCGCATCGGGGGTTCCTTCGATCACGACCTCGGCACGGAATGAATGGCCGTGAATTTCTTCGCTGGCGGCGCCCAACACCGTCCCGGGCAGCGAGTGTGCGGCTTCAAACCGAAAGGATTTTGTCAGTTCCCACATCAACGGATTCCAAGGCTTTTATGCGACTGGATGCTGAGCTGCCACCGCGGATCGTTCAGGCAATAGGCGATCGCAGCCGCCGCATTTTGGCGTGCATTGATCCCATCCATCGGTTGAAGGGAAAATCGACTGAAAGAAAGACCGATAAAATCGGTCGGAGATACGCCCGGCTGGGGATAGACCAGCTTGAGTTCGTCGCCCGATTTGATCTTCAAACCGGCGTTCGCCTTTGGGCTGACACACAGCCAATCGATATTCGCGGGTGGTTCGATCGTGCCGTTGGTTTCGACTGCGATTTCAAAACGGCGCGCGTGCAAGGCCTCGACCAGTTTATTGTCGACCTGCAGAAGCGGCTCCCCGCCGGTCAAAACGACAAACCGTCGCGATTCCACCCGACCCCACTCGCGGGCGATTGCTTCCGCAAGCGTGCTGGCATCCGGATAGCGACCGCCGGATACCCCATCAATGCCGACGAAATCGGTGTCGCAGAAATTGCAGACCGCCGAGGCTCGGTCCTCCTCCCGTCCCGACCAAAGATTGCAGCCGGCGAAGCGGCAAAACACCGCAACACGACCGGTAAGGCCGCCCTCACCCTGGAGGGTTTTGAAAATTTCCTTGACGGCGTAGCTCATGCATTCCTTTCCACGTTGAAGATAATTCCAACGATTTTATTTCAAATCGCCATCGGCGCAGCGCGGCTCTTTTCCCGTGTCGATCTTTCCGGGACATCGCACACAGCCGCGCCAAAGTGCCGCGCGACAATGCATATCCGCCATGCGCCCCTGCGTAAATTTGCCCCGCATTTTAATGCAGAAATTATGAGCCGATCATACGCTCAAACGTTATTCTTGGTGTCGCCTAGCGATGAGCTCCCAAAGGAGCATCAGGCCATGATGAACAGTAAGAACATAGTGGCAGCGCTGCGGCGTGACGTATCATTCGTCTGGCACGCTGTAATCGCGATCGTGTTTATCGGTTTTGCCAGCCTCGCGGTGGCGGCGGCCCTGCTCGATCTCATCTCGATCCGGCACTAATTCAGCACGGCAAGATCGGTGCAGCCCATAGTGGTGCGGCCGACCGTTAAAGTCTTGCACCTCATAAAATCCGTTTATGCCATCACGCGTCGGCTTGATGTAACACGGGCCAATCGGCGATTTGCCGTAACCGCCTGGAATGTCGAGAACGTATGCGGGCTGGCACAGCCCCGATAGCCGGCCGTGGAGAGCACGCATCAACAATTGTCCCGTTTCGATATCGGTGCGGAGATGCGATGTTCCCGGCGCAAGGTCGCCCTGATGCAGGTAGTATGGCTTGATCCGGCACTCGACCAAAGCACGCATCAATTCGCCGAGGGTCTCCGGCGTGTCGTTAATGCCGGCGAGCAGCACCGACTGGCTCAGCATTGGAATGCCTGCATCGACAATACGCGCACACGCAGCACGCGCGGCTGCGCCCAGCTCCCGCGCATGATTGACGTGAACCGCCACATAGACGGTCTTGCGGCAGGCCTTCATCGCCCGCACCAACTCAAACGAAATTCGGGATGGGTCGGCGACAAGCACGCGCGTGTGGATGCGTACGATCTTTACGTGGTCAATTTCGGCAAGCCGCTGCATGACGCCGCGTAATCGCCGTGCCGACAGGATCAAAGGATCGCCGCCGGTGAGGATGACTTCCCAGATTTCTTTGCGGGACCGAATGTAGTCGAGCGCGGCATCCAATACGTCCGCCGACAATGCCTTCGGCTTTCCCGGCCCAACCATTTCGCGGCGAAAGCAGAAGCGGCAATAGACCGCGCAGACATGCACGAGCTTCAATAACACGCGGTCGGGGTAGCGATGGACAATGCCCTCGACCGGGCTGTGGACATCATCGCCGATTGGATCGGCGTTTTCGTTTTGCTGCACATTCAGCTCGGCAGCATCGGGAACGAATTGCCGCGCGATCGGATCATGCGGATCGGACTTGTCGATCATCGTCGCGAGAGCGGGCGTTAAGGCAACCGCATAACGGGCGGCAACCTTTTCCAGATCGTCAATCCGTTCGGCGGAGACAAGACCTTGTTCGACAAAGTCGGTCACCTTACGCAGCGTCGCCGATTTCATATGACATGCCTCTCCCTTGCGCCGCTCACGGCCGCGCGGCGACCGGCGTCCATAACACTTGCTCGATGTGATCTGCACCCACCGCCAGCATCACCAACCGGTCAAAGCCAAGCGCAATTCCACTTGCTTGCGGCATTTGCGACAGCGCGTCGAGAAAATCCTCGTCGACCGGATAGCCCTCGCCATAAATGCGTTGCTTTTCGTCCATTGCCGCATTGAAACGGTGGCGCTGCTCGTCAATATCGGTCAGCTCGCCAAAAGCGTTCGCAAGCTCGACGCCGCATCCATAGAGTTCGAAACGTTCGGCCACCTTTGGATCGCCGGCCTTCGGACGCGCCAAGGCCGCCTGAGCTATCGGGTACTCGTATAGTATTGTCGCGCGCCCGATTCCTAACTGTGGCTCGATCTTCTCCGCCAGGATGCGGCTGAAGATATCGCCCCAGCTATCGTCGTCTGCGGTTCGGACCGCCGCCGTCTTGGCCGCGGCTGCCAATCTGGCACGATCTCCTTCCCCACCGCTGATCGTCGCCATCAAGTCAATGCTTGCATGGCGATCGAATGCCGCAGCAACGGTGAGCCGCTCCGGCGGGGCGAAAGGATCGATTTCGCGCCCACGATATCTGAAACTCTTGGTCGCAGCCGCCTCCGCGGCTTCCGCCAACAAAGCCGCACAGTCGTCCATCATCGTCTCATAGGACTCGTTTGCGCGGTACCATTCAAGCAGCGTGAATTCGGGATGGTGCAGCGGCCCGCGCTCGCGGTTGCGGAACACGCGGGCAAAATCATAGAGGCGCGGCTCGCCCGCACTCAGCAACTTCTTGCATGCAAATTCCGGGGAGGTTCGCAGGTACAATGTGTCGCGCTCGCCGCTCGGGGCGATGAGCTCGGTCCGAAAGGCGTGCAGATGCGTCTCGTTGCCTGGCGATGTCTGCAGCGCCGACGTTTCGACCTCAACAAAATCTTGCGCGGCAAACCAGGCGCGCAAAGCAGTGGCAATCCTGGCGCGCGCCATCAGAAAGGGGCGGCGGCGGGCATAGACCGATGGGGACCAGAACGGCAGACGATAGCTCGGCACGTTTACCTCGAGGCCGGTCTATCCCACCCGGAGGGCTGGCTTCCGACGCGAAGATGAGTATGGTGCGCCCCGAACTTACCAGACCTGAAGCCATAACGATCGAGGATCAAAGACGTGAAAGTCATCGCCAGCTCGCTTCGCAAGGGGAACATCGTCGATGTGGACGGCAGGCTTTATGTCGTCCTCACCGCGGAGAATTTTCACCCCGGCAAGGGCACCCCGACCACACAGGTCGATATGCGCCGGATTTCGGACGGCGTGAAGACCTCCGTGCGCTACAAGACCACCGACCAGGTCGAACGCGCGCACGTCGAAGACCACGCGTTTCAGTATCTATATCAGGATGGCGAAGGCTTCCACTTCATGAACTCCGAGAGCTACGACCAGGTCGCGCTGCCGGCGGACGTGATCGGCGACCAGTCGGTCTATCTTCAGGAAAATATGACGGTGAATCTCAGCATCCATGAAGGTATTCCGGTCGCGATTGAGCTGCCGCAAAAGGCGACCCTCGAAATCGTCGATACCGAACCGGTCGTAAAAGGACAGACGGCGGCCGGCTCGTTCAAACCGGCAAAGCTCTCGAATGGCGTGCGTACCATGGTGCCCACTCACGTTACGATCGGCACCCGCGTCGTGGTAATGACGGCCGACGGCTCCTACGTCGAGCGCGCGAAAGATTGATTTTTCCTGTACGCGTGTACCTGGGTTTACACGCGGACGCTTGCCCTCACCTCTTTGGGAAATAGATCGTCGGGTATCATCCGCTTTGCCGTGACGCCTTGATCGTGTGCGAAACGGCAAAACGCGTCGAGCGTCTTACGATTTGCTTCCAGGCCGTAGGGAAACGGATCAGCGCCGAAATCCTTGCCCCACTCATCGGCTATTGCCGCCGACCAAGGTACGGGAATACGCGATGCGGTCAAATCGTGCATGCGCTCGAGACTGCGTTCCTTCGCTTCTTCGAACGCCTTGAGCAAATTCATCGCCACCCATGGGTAGCGCTCGAATAGCGCGCGGCGCAACGCGATGACGTGCATGATGGGGAAGATTCCGGTTTCAGCGTAGTAGCGGGCTTCTTCCGTGCGGTAGTCCGGAAAAAGCCGCACAATTTTTCCGCCGCCCTGCCTGAAAGCATCCGGCACGCGCGCGGAAATTGCCGCATCGATCTCGCCCGAGAGCAGCAGCGCGCTGATGCTCGTGTCGCGGCGTTGCTCGTATTGAATGCCTTTCGGAAGCTTGAACTCGACCTTTTCCTCGCGGCCTGCCTGATTCATGCCCGCCTGCACCCAGCGAATCGATTTGAGATCGACACCGCAGCTTTCGGCCAAATAACCGCGCGCATAAATGCCGGCGGTCTGTGCCCACTCGGGAATTCCAACAGCCTTGCCCGCCAAATCCTTCGGCGACGATATTTTGCGGTCGGCCCGCACATAAAACGCCGATTGCCTGAAGACGCGCGACGGAAATACGGGAATGCCGACGAACGGCGAATTTCCTTGCGACGCGAAGCCGATGAACTTGCCGAAAGAGAGTTCTGAGATGTCCCATTCACGGTTTTTGATGAACCGAAAGAACACTTCCTCGACCGGCAGCACAAACGACGTCAGCGTGATTCCGTCGGCCCGCACCGTTCCGTTCAGCAGATCGCGCACATGGTCGTAATCGGTCGTTGCGAGCGTCAGGTGCAGACGTGCCGACCCGCCGCTCTCCAAAACCTCGGGTGCGCGATCGGGCCCGCCGGCCGCTTCCTTGCTCTGCGGAATTTCATGCATCGTCATTGTCACCTTTCCCCCAACACGCTTCGGCGGCTAGCGGCCAACCGCACTTGTGTGCAGTAGTCCTATGCCCCTAGTCTGACGCGTTGCCAAGGCCAAAGCATGAATTGAGAGACCGCATTGAAGCTTTTGACTTTTGCCAGCCTGAGCCTGTTTATTTCCACCGCGGCAGCATCCGCCGCGGCAGTCGAGACGCCGCACGTCACCCTTTCTCACGTTGACTGGGATGCAGCTGCCGCATCGATATCAGATCGCGGCGCCAATTCGGCTGACTCTGCGTTTGCAAAGCTCAATGTGGTAACCGGGAAACGCTTCCTCGGCATTGCCAAAAGCGCGGTGCCGGTCCTTCTGCCCATCGACATTGAGGCCTTTCGCAAAGATGCTTCGGCCAAGCAAAACGATGCCACAACCTCGGATAAGTATTTCGGTAATTTCCGGCCATCCAAATTCTTTTTGGCCGGTCCTGCGGGCTACAGTGCGACCTTTTTCATCGACCCGGCCGATGCGGGATTCAATTTTGACTACACGAAAAGACCGATCGAAGTGGAGATAACCGGCGCCGCCTTCACCTACGATCTCGACCCGCCCGATCATCAGGAAGTGTTCACGCCAAAGGCTTTGGAAAGCCAGTACCCCGGGATCCGGCGAATTCTGCGTGATGCGCATGTTCGCTACGCCTTCGAACGCTTCGGCGTGCCATACGTCGTGTCGATCCAGTGCTACGATCAGCCGCCATCGGCGAAATATCTTTCTTGCCGCGAAGCCGATCCGATCGCCGAACAGTTCTTGCGTGCGCTGCATACCGCCGGAGGTACGCCCGCCAGGATAGAGCAGCCAAAGGTCGATCTCAGCCGTCCCAAGACGGTTTCGGACTCTTTCACCTATTACGAACCCGGCAATCTCATTCCGGACACCGGATGGAACAAGCTTCCGGGCCGGGCCGACAATCACGTTTATGCGCGTATCCGTTTTCCGATCGCGAATGGTCCGGCTTATCTGAAGTCGCAATCCTTCATGCCATGGGGAGACTGCTATCGCGGCGCGCACATTGGTCGCATGGGCAAGAAGGGTTCAATCTATCGCTGCAAGGTGAATGGTATTCCGCTGGTGTTCGATGAGTCGGCGGCCGTAAACTTCAGC
>DASUKT010000037.1:0-6350 GCA_036278575.1 Pseudolabrys sp.
GGTCGTGAAACCGGCAGGCCGCGTATTCTTTTCCAAAAGGGATTCGCCGTACATCTTGTCGACGTCCTCACGGCTGTAGCCCATCAACTGCAGGACCGTCGGAACGATCGAAAAATGGCTCGCGTGTCCGCGGCTGGCTTCGGCGGCGGCGGCAAAGCGGGCGCGCAGCGCATCGTTATCGGTGATGACAAAGAGCGGAACCAGGCCCTCGCGCGGATCGGGATCTTCGACCGTGCAGTGGCTGAGGCGGGCCGGATTGAAGTTCTGCCCGTGATCCGACGTGTAAATGATAACAGTGTCCTTCAGCACCGCTTCCTGAAACAGCCGCTTGAAGAAGCGGTCCACGGACCATTTGACCACGTTGCGGAAGGAATTCACGCGAGTCTGGGTCGTATCCTTGCCGGATTCGGTCATGGTCGGACGAAAGACGCTTGCGGAGGCTGGGTAGCCGTTGTCGTAAGGGAAGTGCGCTCCATTCTTGTTGGCGTAGACGAAAACCGGTTTGTCCGACTTGAGCGCCTGGAGAACGATATCGAGCAGACGGTCATCGAGTGCCGGAGGCGCAATTTTTTCGTCGAGCGCATTGAAGCTGTCGATGTCGCGCGTTTCTTCCGCGGTCATGAAGTTCTGCAGCTTGCCGGGATTGCGGTTAAACGCCGCCTGCGCATCGATATAGACGGTGCGAAAGCCGGCTTTCTTGGCGTATTGCCAGACCGTCGGATTGGTCAAGACCTGTCTTCCGAGGTGCTCGCGCGACGCGCCAAATCGCAAGATCGCATTCGAATAGTGGCTGCAGTTTCCGCCTGACGAAGCAGGCCCAAAATTCACGATCTTCGACTTCAGGCTCGCGAGCACCGGCGTGTACGGGTTGCCGGGTGTCCAGTCGATGTAGTCGCCGCGCACGCTTTCATCGACGAGCATGATGACATGCCGGATGGGCGGCGACGACGCAGCCGTCTGCCGGGACGCAGCTTGGCTCGCCGATGCGGCCGCCGTGAATGGCCCTTTCCATGCCAGCATTACCGGGCCGTGTCCGGGCATCGGATTGATCGCCGCTTTCGATACGACAACCGTTCCGACGGACAGCGGCGCAAACTGCGTTGGCAGAACCTCGGCACCGCCGCCTTCCTTGAAGAGAATGATGCCTACAATCGCGATGACAGGTACGGCCGGCACCCACATCAGGCGTGTGAGCCATAATTTGATCTTGCCGCCGGCCGGAACAGGGGGAACGGCAAAGACCGCAAATCCGCACAATGAAATCGCGATGAACCAGTAAAAATCCGATGCGTAGAAGGCGGCCGCGCGCGCTGCCTCGTGCCGCGCGTTCCATAGCGACAAGGCATCGAAGATACCGAGCTCCGAACCGCTCGCGCGGCGATAGGCAAATCCGGCGGCCGTTGTCAGCGCGATGACCAGCGCCCAGAAGCAGCGAATCCAGACATTGCCCTGAAATGCCGCAACCAGAAGCGCGGCAAGCGACAAGCCCCATACGCCGATGAACCCGGCCAACGTGACCAGACGTCCCTGGTCGTGCAGCAGCATCACCCGTTGCAGGAAACCGTCGTTGGTAAGGACTACGAAGGCGGCGAGTGCAAGAAAGCGCAGCCCATAGGCCACGCGCCACACCGGCGTCGACGGTTTCGACGCTCTATCCAAAAAATTCTCAGGCATGACAGTTGCTCGGATGCGGACACCCGATCGGGATGTCCTATGACGCCGCCCACGACAACAAATCGAACCGCACCGCCGCCGCCGCGATCCAGACCAGCCCGGCTACGCAGAGTGCGCAAAACACGGCGGCCGATCCGAAGTCCTTGACCATGCCGATTCTCGCGTCGCGCTCCATGGTGACCCGGTCGGCCAGCCTTTCGATCGCGGTGTTGAGGAGCTCGACCGCCAGCAGAACCAGCAGCGAGACGATCATCGCCACGTACCAGGAGATGTTTGGCGCAATCACCGCACCGCACGGCAACGCCAGCGCGAGCGCAACCATTTCCTGGCGCGGAGCAGCCTCGGTTCTAGCAGCGCAAGTCAATCCGCGCAGGGTATTGAGTGTGGCGTGGTAAATTCGCATCGCGGCGTTTCGGCCAAGAAAGTTAAAGCGTTGAAACCTAGCGGGCCGCGATTAACCAGCCGTTACGTCCGTCGCGGTCGCATAGCGCGAGACAGCCGGGACGACGAGGAAATTGCGCGTTTTACCGTGTTTTCGGCTCGCATCGGTATGTCGCGCGGCGTTGCGCGCGCAAGGCCCCGCCCCTATAGTCCGCGCCGTCCGGTCGGGGCGTAGCGCAGCCCGGTTAGCGCACCAGTCTGGGAGACTGGGGGTCGCGAGTTCAAATCTCGCCGCCCCGACCAATTTCAATCAGATCGATGTGTCGTTTTTCGTTTAGTCGGTGCTCGCAAGCACTGCATCGATGAGCTTGCGGCACTCGCTTAGTTCGGACAGCGCCGCGTGCAATTTTTCCAGGTCTCGTACCGGCTCGATCTCCTCGCCTTGATGAGCGGCGTGATCGGCCGCGTTCATAAAGCGCGGTTCATGCCGCTCGGCCCTGTTGTGCTCGCGGAGATCAGGGCCGGTCATCGACCCCAATCCGCTCTCACCGTCGGATTCGTTCGTGCCTCCCGAAGCGACCTCTTCGGCGTAATCCTCCTGGTCCGCGGCATCAGGCGAAGGCTGTGCGGCAGCCTCGCGCCAGATATCTTCGACGAACCTCGATCCCTGTTCGCGCAGGATGCGTTGCACGCCGCGGATCGTGTATCCCTCGCCGTAAAGCAGATGCCGAATGCCGCGCAGGAGATCGATATCGTCGGGGCGATAATAGCGGCGGCCACCGCCACGCTTCATCGGCTTGATCTCGCGAAACCGGCTTTCCCAAAAGCGCAAGACGTGCTGCGGAAGATCGAGCTCGTCCGCAACTTCACTGATGGTGCGGAAAGCGTCCGGCGCTTTGTTATCCAAAGCTGCGGCCTCCTTGAGAGGGTTAAACGCTTACGCTGACGCGTTACGCTAAGGATCAGGACGACGCGTGCTCAACACCGCCGTTAATGCGATGCTTCAAGATCGCCGAAGGCTTGAACACCATCACTCTGCGCGGCGAAATCGGCACTTCCTTGCCCGTTTTGGGATTGCGGCCAATCCGCTGGCCTTTTTTCCGCACGACGAACGAACCGAATGACGAAAGCTTCACGGTTTCGCCACGCTCAAGGCAGTCGGTGATCTCTTTGAGCACCAACTCCACTAGCGCTGCCGATTCCGTCCGCGAAAGGCCCACCTTTTGGTAAACGGCCTCGCACAGATCCGCACGCGTGACTGTCTTTCCGGTCATCTCCTGCCCCCGCCTGGCCCACTCTCGGCGAAGATATCCCGCTGAATTATCGAGGATATTAGCTTGGGCGGGATGGGTCAACCGGGGAGGTAGGAGAATATGATGGTCCCGGCCGGCCCTACCACCGCAGCAGGCAGGCGCCCCAAGTGAAGCCGCCGCCCATGGCTTCGAGCAGCACCAGATCGCCTTTTTTGATGCGGCCGTCCTTCACTGCCACATTCAGTGCGAGTGGAATGGAAGCCGCCGATGTATTTCCGTGGTCTCCGACCGTCGTAACCACTTTCTCCGGCGCGATGCCGAGCTTCCGGGCGCTGTCATCGATAATGCGTTTGTTAGCCTGGTGGGGAACGAACCAGTCGATATCGGCGGCGGTGTAACCGGTCGTCCGGAAGGCGTCCTCAATCACGTCCGTGATCATTGCGACTGCGTGCTTGAAAACCGCGCGGCCTTCCATCCGGAGATGCCCGACGGTCTGGGTCGAGGAAGGCCCCCCGTCCACATAAAGCTTCGTCTTGTGCCGTCCATCGGAACGCAGATGGGTGGTCAAAATCCCCCTGTCTTCGCGCCCACCCGGCTGCTGCTGCGCTTCCACCACAAGGGCGCCGGCGCCATCCCCGAAAAGCACGCACGTGGTGCGGTCGGACCAGTCCAAAATACGCGAAAACGTCTCGGCACCGACCACCAAGGCGCGCTTGTAGGTGCCCGTCCGCAACAGCCCATCCACCGCCGCAAGGGCGTAGACAAATCCGGAGCATACCGCCTGGAGATCGAACGCTGCGCCTCTGGTAATGCCGAGCCCGGTTTGCACCGTCACGGCGCTCGCCGGGAAGGTATTATCCGGAGTCGACGTCGCCAGCACGATGAGATCGATGGTCTGTGCATCGACATGTGCGTTCGCCAGCGCGGCCCGCGCCGCTGCGATCGCAAGATCGGACGTCAGCTCGCCCTTTTCTGCGATATGCCGCTGCCGAATTCCGGTGCGCTGCACGATCCACTCGTCGGAGGTGTCGATCGTGCGGGCAAGATCGGAATTTGTGACGACCTTGGCCGGCAGATAACTGCCGCAGCCCAGCACCACGGACCGCAAAGCCGTCACGAGCGCGCTCCACCGGCTGCCCGCGCGGTCACCGCGCGGGTGCGGTCGCGAGCGTGCGACTGCGCGATTTTCGCGAGCAGCTCGTAGCGGACCATGTCGTAACCCATGTCGATGGCGGCGGCGAACCCTTCCGCGTCGGTGCCGCCATGGCTCTTTATGACGATGCCGTTCAACCCAAGAAAAACGCCGCCATTCGACTTCCGTGGGTCCATTTTGTCGCGCAGCGTCCTGAATGCCTGCCGCGCAAGCAAGTAGCCGAGCCTTGCCTGCCACGTCCGTCCCATGGCGCTTTTGAGATATTGGCCAAGCTGGCGCGCGGTGCCCTCGGCCGTCTTGAGCGCGATGTTGCCCGCAAATCCTTCCGTCACCACGACGTCCACGGCCCCTTTGCCGATATCGTCACCTTCGACAAAGCCGACATAGTCGAAGTACGGAAATTGACTCTCGCGCAGGATCTGGCCGGCCTGGCGGACCTCCTCGAGCCCTTTCACCTCCTCGACGCCGATGTTGAGCAGCCCAACGGTCGGCTTCTCGATGTCAAACAGGACGCGAGCCATCGCGCTGCCCATGGCAGCGAGGCTGACGAGGTGAGCCGCATCGGCGCCAATGGAGGCGCCGACATCGAGCACGATCGATTCACCTTTCAGGGTCGGCCACAGGGCGGCGATGGCCGGCCGTTCAATGTCCGGCAGCATCTTCAAATTGAATCGGGCCATCGCCATCAGCGCGCCGGTATTGCCGGCAGAAACCGCGGCATCCGCCGCGCTTTTCTTTACCGCGTCGATTGCCAGCCACATTGACGATTTCCAGCGGCCGTAACGCAGGGCCTGGCTCGGCTTATCGTCCATCCGTATGGCAACGTCCGTGTGGACAAGCGAGGCATTGGCCTTGAGTTTCGGATGCCTCGCAAGCGCCGGCTCGACCGCCGCCCGATTGCCAAAGAGAGTGAATTCAATATCCGGATGCCTGGTAAGGGCGAGTTCGGCGCCCGGAATGACAACCGAAGCACCATAGTCGCCGCCCATAACATCTAGCGCGATGCGGACCTTATCGGACATAAACCGACCTTGGCAGTGTGGGTGGGAATACGGGAGGCCCACTGCCGAGCCCGCAAGAAGCACCCGAAACCATAGCCGGTCGCGCCAGAGAAAAAAACCGGGTGTGAAAATCCTTCGGTGTGGCTTTTCTTTTCACGATTTCCCGCGCGCAGAACGCTTCTTTTTGAGGACCTCCAGTGCGGCAAACGGATGTGAGCCGCTCTGCTCGCTTTTTGGCGGCGCAAATTGCGCACCGGATTTGCGTGGATAGGGATCAATTCCAAGCAACAGAAATTCCGTCGTGAGCGCACCCAGATCGACAATGCCGCCGACCAAAGGCTCCGGTCCGTCGTCGGCGGATCGCACGGCCCTGCCTTCGGCAATTCCGCGGGTATCCGCCGCACCCGGCGCGAACAACAAGTCTATGCTCTCGTTGATTTCGTTTTCGATTGGCTCGAGCGTCACCACGCAAGTTTGGCCGACGCTTGCATTGACTTCCCCCTTGACGTGCACGGAGCGGCCTTGCTTTTCGAGGTCGAACGTGGCGACCAGGCGATACAGGCTGCGCAAGCCTCCAACCTTCGCGAGCGCGTTGCGTACGTCTTCCGGCGCCTCGAGATCGACATGTTCGCCGGTCCCGGGGATGTCCTCGACGGCGATCGGAACGCTCCAAGGCTGTTCAATAACCTTCATGATTCAAGCTCTTATAGGCACATGCTCGTTCATTTTATCGGGATCTGGAAAGCGCATCAGTCCTAACGCAAGGTCATCATAGCGCTGTTCGGAAAGGACACGTATCGCGCCCTTCATATATGAAGCGAGCGGTTCGGCCGCGAGCGGAGCGCCTGTTGGATTTCCTTCGACATTGCGGACGATCGCATCGATCAA
>DASUKT010000038.1:0-5271 GCA_036278575.1 Pseudolabrys sp.
TAAGCCGAAGTCACTTCACGTGATCTCCATAGCCCGGCAGCGGATCGACGACCGTGATCTGCTTCACCGGGAAGTTCGAAACGATTTCGATGCCGTCGTTTTTCACGATCAGCATTTCCTCGATGCGCACGCCGTAGCGGAATTTCTTGCCGTGCTGCGTTTCGAGCGCGAAGGTCATGCCTTCCTGGATTTCGATCGGATGGTCGAGCGACCAGATGCGCGAGATCACCGGCGGATCGTATTGCGCGAGGCCGAGACCGTGGCCCCACAAATTGGCAGCGGCCTGATCTTCATCTTCGTAACCCCACGTCTCCTGCGCCGACGGCCATTTGGAGGCGATGTCGCGCGTGGTGGCGCCTTTCTTCACCGCGCCGATCGAATCGTAGAGCCACTTGAGCGCGGTTTCGTAGGTGTCCTTCTGCTCCCGCGTCGGCTCCTTGCCGACGCAGTAGGTGCGGTAATAGCAGGACTTGTAACCGTTCCACGTGAGCGCAGCCAAATCCATGAACACGATATCGCCGGGCTGAATGATGCGATCGGAGAAATTACGCCAGTTCGGCCACGTGTTCGGGCCGGATGACACGATCACGTCTTCGACGTCCTCCATGCCCGGAATGTTGTAGAGGTATTCCATCAGGTGCGCGGTCACCTGGTTTTCGGTGATGCCGGGGCGCAGGAACTTCATGCACTCCCAATGCGTCGCATCGCCGATGGCGCCGACGATGCGGAAGCACTCCTGCTCGTCCGGGCTTTTGACGGCGCGCGCCTCCATCATCGGCGTCATGCCGTCCGTCCAGTTGATGTTGTTCTCCTTGAAGACGTTGATCATGTTGATGTCGATGAAGTCGCAGCCGAGCTTCTGCCCGGCCACGCCGTTATCTTTCATCGCCTGGATCACCGCCTTGACGAACTTCTGCACCTGTTGCGTCGAAGCCGGGCCGGCCGCGCCTTTGATCCAGGCAAACGAGTGGCGCACATTCTCCTTCGGGATCCACGGGCTGTGGCGCTCGATCTGGAAGCCGATATCGCCTTGCTCGAACACGATCGGCCGCCCGTCGCCGCACAGCATGGCGTAGCGCAGGCCCGGCTTGAGCCGGCACCAGCCGGGCGTGAGCGTGCCGGTGATGTAGCGGATGTTTTCATCGTACATGCACAGCATGGCGCCGAGGCCGTGCTTCTTCATCATCTGCCGTGCGCGTTCGATGCGGTATTCGCGCAGCCGGTCCCAGTTGACCCGCTGCTGCCAATCCATCCCCGCGATGCCGAAATTCGCACCCATGGCGTCCTCCCGTGGCGCATTTCACGCCATTTCTTATGCACGTCGGCAAAATGTTAAGCGGGTGACAGCACTGAACAAAATAATATATTCTGGCCTTCGCCATTATAATTTTTAATACTGGATCATCGTGCGCAATATCCCGCTCCGACAGGTACGCGCCGTCATCGCCGTCTGCGAGGAAGGGTCTTTCACCCGCGCCGCCGAGCGGGAAAACGCAACGCAATCAGGTGTTTCGCAGCACGTCGGCGCCGTCGAACGAAAGTTGGGGGTCAAGCTGTTCGAGCGCACGCCGGGCGGCGTGAGCCCCACCCCCGCCGGCTTGCGCTACTACAAAAGCTGCGTCACCGCGGTCGGCGCGCTCGAACATGCCGCCGAAGAGGCGCGTGCGCTCGCCGGCAATGTGACCGGCGAATTGCGCATCGGCCTGATGCCGACGTTTACCCGGGCCGTCTTGGCGCCCGTCATCGATGACTTCATCGCCCGGCGTCCCGCCGTGCGGCTCCACATCATGGAAGGCTACAGCGGCCTGCTCACGGAGATGGTGCTCAAAGACGAGCTCGATTTCGCCGTGGTGCCCGCTTACGAAGGCACGCGTGGCCTGAAAGCGCGGCTGCTGGTGCGCGACCGCGAAATGCTGATCTCTGGCCCGCGCGCAAATTTCGCGCCGCTGGCGCCGGTGCGACTGTCGGACTGCAAGCCGCTTAAGGTCGTCATTCCGGGCCCTGACAACATCCGCCGCCGCAATCTTGAAACCTATTTTCAGACGCACGGCGTCGAAATCGAAGCCATGCTCGAAATGGATGCGATGATCGGCACGCTCGAATACGTCGCGCGCTCGGACTGGGTAACGATCCTGCCGAGCGTGATTTCGGTTAACGACATCGGGCGCGGCGAATTGATGGTTAATCCGATTGTCGAGCCCGAATTGCACGCCGAGTTTGTCGTGATTCAGCCGACGCGGCGCACGCTCTCAGCGCAGGCGAGGCTTTTTCTCAATCGTTTTGAGCGTGAGGTCGCGCATATTCATGAGGTTTGGGATTCGGCGATCGCCGGCGAAAAAATTGCGCCGCCATTTAGAAAAATTGTGCGACAAATTTAATCGTCAAAAAGCCGCCAAACTTTTCACATTTTGGCCAAGCTTCCGGCCAATTAAAGCCCAGCGCCCCTCAGCATAATTTCGCCGTAGATATCCACGGCCCCCGCGCGGTGGATATCTGCGAGGGGGAGACTCATGGACGTTCCATTCGCCGTGCAGCCGCATTCAGGCGGCCGTTCAGAAGAGCCGCTTAACGTCCTTTTCTTCGTCATCCCGCAGAGATCAATCGGAGGTTTATCGGTTCGATAGTGCCCGAGCTCGATTTCGTGGCCGCCGAATGCCGTTGGCTGAACGAGACAGGAGTTCAATATGAGTATCACGGACCCGAAGAATCCAAACGATCCCAACAGCCTTTCGTATTACGCGCCGCGCCGGCCGCGTGATCGCATGCAAACCGATCGCATGCAGAGCTTGCGTGCCGCGCAGCTTCAGCCGCCAGAGACAGGTCGTTCCGTGCGGAACGTCTCCATTCAGCCTCCCGATGCGCCGGTTCCAGCCTGGTACGACCCCCGCGAAAGTTCGTTCGAAAATCCCTTTCCTGAGAGCTTGCGTTCGATCGAGAATGAAGCGATCGAATCTTTGCGTGAGTTGAACCACCGCGCGCGCCGGGCCGAAATCGTGGCGCTGGCCGGCCGATTTACCGTCGTCGGCTGCATCGCCGCGGCGATCGCTTTCGGCTACGTCTTTTACTTCACCGACTCGTTCAATCGGACCGCCGATCAAGACAGCGACACGGCGGCGCCGGCGGTACGCGCGGACAAGCTCGTTCTCGACCACGTCCGTCCTGCCGCTGCGAACACGTTCGCGGCAGCCGACCCAACCACCAGCCGTCCCCTTCCGCTGAACGTCAAGACGGAAGAGCCGCCGCACGACAAGGCTGCGGCTCTTAAAGTGCTCCCCGCCGACACGAAGTCGACTTTCGGCGCAGCTCCGGCCGCCGAGCATTCGACAGTAAGCGCGGAGCCGCCGGTGAAGGTCATTCCGACCGTTGCGGTCCCCCGCGCGGAAAGCGACAGCGAGGCTCCGCGCCAAATCCAGCCGGACGTGCTCGCTGCGATGATGAGCCGGGCCGAACAGCTGTTGTCGAGCGGCGACGTTCCGGCCGCGCGGCTTCTGCTGCAGCGTGCCGCTGAGGCGCACAACGCGCGCGCGGCTTTCGAACTCGCGGCGACTTACGATCCGACGGTGATGAAAACGGTCGGCAACATCGGACCTCGCCCCGACATCGCCCTGGCCAGGTCCTGGTATCAGAAAGCGCGCGACTGGGGCTCGCCCGACGCCGGCAAGCAACTCGATGCACTTGCAAGCGCCGCCAAATAATCAAACACGCCGACTGCGCATAACCCAATAACGGGGAGGAGACGATCGATGACCATGTTCCGGAATTGCCTTGTCATGGCCGCGTTACTGTTGCCGCTGACGGGGATGACGGCCGCGTTGAGTGCCGAGAAAGGCGAACTCGATCCCGGTCAAGTGAGCGAGGGATTGAAGGCAATCTTCAATTACGGAAAAGACACCACCTCGACCAAAGATCGGCTCAATGCCAACACGACGACCGTTATCACGGGCACCATCGGCGGCACCTACGTGCAGATCGGCGCCGATCTTGCCTCCGTCCTCGACGATGGCGACAAGCTGCGCGTTCTTCCGATTGTGGGCCGCGGCTCCGTTCAGAGCATCGCGGACGTTTTGTATCTGAGGGGAGTCGACCTCGGCATTATGCGCTCCGACACGCTCGATTATCTGGAAAAGAAAGGCTACGCGAGCAACCTCAAAAGCCAGCTGACCTACGTCACGAAGCTTTACAACGAGGAGATGCACGTCGTCGCGCCCAAGTCGATCAAAAAGCTGTCCGATCTCAACGGCAAGACGGTCAGCGTCGACATGCCTAACGGCGGCACGTTCGTGACATCGATCATCGTGTTCGAGCGTCTCGGCATCAAACCGAACTTTGTCTACATCGAGCAGCGCCGCGCCTATGAGAAGCTGCGCAAGGGCGAAATCGACGCCATGATCGCGGTGCAGGGACGGCCGTCGAAATTCATCAGCGGCATCAAGGATCCGAACCTTCATCTCGTTCCGGTCGATTACGCGGCACCGCTGCGGAATGACTATCTGCCTGCGCAGCTCACGTCGAAAGACTATCCGGCGCTGATCCAACCGGGCGAACGCGTGGACACGATCGCGGTGCCGGCGCTTTTGGCGGCCTACAACTGGCCGCGCGGGAGCGCGCGCTACAAGAAAGTCGCGCGTTTCGTCGAAGCGTTTTTCGATAAATTCCCGCAATTCCAGAAACCGCCCTTCCATCCGAAGTGGAAAGAGGTCGTGCTGAGCGCACCGCTGAACGGCTGGAAGCGTTTCCCTGCGGCACAGGAATGGCTCGATCAGCACGCCAATCCCAAGATTTCGGATTTGCGGACCAAGTTCGATCACTTCATGGCTGCGCGCGCGTCGCAGGACGGCGCACCTGCGGCCAGCGATCCCGAGCAAGATGCCGAACTGTTCAAGCAGTTCATGCAATGGCGGGAAGATGCATTGGCAAGCCGCGCGAAAGCGCACCCGCAGCACAAGCGCCGATCTCATGCGAAGCGTTCGGACGACGACGACGACAACGATAAGAGCAAGAAGTAACTCGATCGCCAATCAGCCGGCCCGAGCACATTCCAGTTTGAATCGTGGTCGGGCCGGCGTGATCTCATTGGCGAAAGACAAGCATTGCGGAAGCCGCTGTCAGGAGTGATCCACGGACACGGTCACTGCCGCAAGCCCGGAAAAGCCCAGTGCCCGCGCCGCCGCCGGCGTAACGTCGATAATGCGCCCCTTAACATAAGGTCCGCGATCGTTGATCCGCACGACGACGCTGCGCCCGTTGCGTTTATTCGTCACCCGCACGTGC
>DASUKT010000039.1:0-7784 GCA_036278575.1 Pseudolabrys sp.
CCGCGTTTGCCTTGCATTAGCTCTGACATCACGACCACCACATGCTGTCATCGTCCGCGCAGGCGGACGATCCAGTAATCCCTGCCCTGCCTGAAAGGCAAGGACGGCGAATACTGGATGCCCCGCTTTCGCGGGGCATGACGACCGAGAACATGGCGACAAATCGGTTCACGCGTCCAGCCGCTTGAACGCGACCGAGGCATTGGTGCCGCCGAAGCCGAATGAGTTCGACAGCACGCAGCCGAGCTTCACGTTATCGCGCCGCTCGCGCACGATCGGCACGCCTTCGAACACCGGATCGAGATTTTCGATGTTGGCGCTCTCGCAGATGAAGCCGTTGTTCATCATCAAGAGTGAATAGATCGCCTCTTGAGCACCGGCCGCACCAAGCGAGTGCCCGGTGAGCGATTTGGTCGCCGAAATCGGCGGGCATTTGTCGCCGAATACTTCGCGGATCGCCTCGACTTCTTTCACATCGCCGATCGGAGTCGCGGTGGCATGCGGATTGATGTAGTCGACCGGTGCTTTGACTGTCTCCAGCGCCATTTTCATGCAACGCGCAGCGCCTTCGCCCGAGGGCGCAACCATGTCGTAGCCGTCCGAGGTCGCGCCGTAACCGCAGATTTCCGCGTAGATTTTCGCGCCGCGCGCTTTCGCGTGCTCGAGCTCTTCGAGCACAAGAACGCCGGCGCCGCCGGCAATGACGAACCCGTCGCGATCGCGATCGTAAGCGCGCGAGGCTTTCTCCGGTGTGTCGTTGAACTTCGACGACATTGCACCCATTGCGTCGAACAAAACCGACATGGTCCAGTCGAGATCCTCACAGCCGCCGGCGAAGATCATGTCCTGCTTGCCCCACTGGATCAGCTCAGCGGCATTGCCGATGCAGTGATTGGACGTGGCGCAAGCGGATGAGATCGAATAATTGACGCCTTTGATCTTGAACCAGGTCGCAAGCGTCGCCGAGGCTGTCGACGACATGGCCTTCGGCACCGCGAACGGGCCGACGCGCTTCGGGCCTTTTTCTTTTGTGGTCAGCGCCGCTTCGACAATCGTTCGTGTCGATGGTCCACCGGAGCCCATGACGATGCCGGTGCGCTCATTGGAAATGTCTTTTTCTTCGACGCCGGAATCGCGGATCGCCTGCTCCATCGCGACGTGATTCCACGCCGCGCCGCGGCCGAGAAATCGCATGGCGCGCCGGTCGACCATTTCTTCCGGCGCAAGCGTCGGCGCGCCGTGCACCTGACAGCGAAAGCCGAGTTCGGCATAGGTATCAGCCCGCACGATGCCGGATTTGGCTTCGCGCAAGCTCGCCAGAACTTCCTGTGTGTTATTGCCGATGGATGAGACGATGCCCATTCCGGTAACGACGACGCGTCTCATATCGTCAAACCTTTGCCCCTGTTCCGTCGTTGATTGGGCCACACTTGGGCCGGCCAATGCAATCCCGCAAGCCCTCGCTCACCACATAAGCGCGCCCTATCGCCGCTTACACGCCGCTGGGCTGGAGCATCTGGTCCTGCTTGAACAAGCCGACCTTGAGATCGCTGGCGCGATAAATCACGTTGCCATCCGCCGAGAGCCAGCCATCGGCAATGCCGAGCACGAGCTTGGAGCGCATCACGCGCTTCACGTCGATGCCATAAATGACCTTTTTCACGTTCGGCAGGACCTGACCGGAGAATTTCAATTCACCGAGGCCGAGCGCGCGGCCTTTGCCGGGAGCGCCCAGCCAGCCGAGAAAAAAACCGACCAGTTGCCAGAGCGCATCGAGGCCGAGACATCCGGGCATCACCGGGTCGCCCTTGAAGTGGCAGAGAAAGAACCAAAGGTCCGGCTTCACATCGAGCTCGGCGCGGATCAGCCCTTTGCCGTGCTCGCCACCTTCTTCCGCGATCTCGGCGATACGGTCGAACATCAGCATCGGCGGCAGCGGCAATTGCGGACCCTCGGGGAATAACTCTCCCCGCCCACAGGCCAAAAGGTCCTCGTATTCGAAGTTGTTGCGGCGATCCTGCACCTGTGCCGCTGTCGTCCTTTGCGCCTGCTGCGTTCCCATGCCCGAATCCCTAACATACGCCGCCATAGTGGCAAAGCGGGCGGGTCGCTCGCAGTTCCCTTTGCCCCACAGCGAATTAGAACGATTCTCATTACTTGCGAGGGAGTTGCATCTACCGGCGGGCTACGTATATGGTCTGATGGAACAGCAATTGCCGGGCTTTGCAGCCGGGCCTTTTAGGCGTTTGAAATGGCTGAAACGCGTACCATGATGCTGATGCAGGCCAAGTCCCGCGTCGCGCATCCGGCGACCGCCGACCGCTCCGAGCTTACCGGCTGCCCCTGGCACGATGTCAAAGCCATGCTCCGCCAAGTTGGATTGCGGCCGACCCGCCAACGCATGGCGCTTGGGTGGATTCTGTTCGGCAAGGGCGACCGCCACCTCACCGCCGAGATGCTCTACGAAGAAGCAACGCGCGCCAAAGTGCCGGTGTCGCTCGCCACGATCTACAATACGCTGCATCAGTTCACCGAGGTTGGCTTGCTTCGCCAAGTCGCGGTGGACGGCTCCAAGGCGTACTTCGATACCAACGTTTCCGCACATCACCATTTCTTTGTCGAAGGTAGCGACGAACTACTCGATATTCCAGACGCGGAAGTCGTCATGGGCAAGGCCCCGACGGCGCCGGAAGGCTACGAGATTGCGCGGGTCGATGTGGTCGTGCGCCTGCGGCGGAAGAGCTGAGCAATAAGCGTTTCGTTGTCATGGCCGGGCATAGCCGTTCGAAGAATGGCGTTCTTTCAGAACGCCTGTGACCCGGCCATTTTAGTTTTGCGCTCAAAGCTGTCATCGCCGGGCCGACCGACTGGTTTTTAGTCGACCCTTTCGTTCGGATAAGCGCCCCAAAGGCGATCCTGCCGTATCCAGCCGTCAAAATTCTTGCCCGCGAAGTGACACCAGGTCCCCGAGCAGGATTTGATCGCACCGACGACACCGGCCTGCAGCTTTGCAACGACGCCCGATTCGACGTCTGCGTTTTCGTAAAGCGGCACAAGCTCGCTATTGAGCTTCGGCACCACGACGGCGGTACGCTTGCCCGACAAGAGCGAGTGATAAACCCAGCCTTCGGCGCCTTCCCAGTCGCGAATTCGCCGCCAGTTCTCGAATTCTGCGGTGATTTCGACCGGCATGCCGACCCGGGTATAGACCCAGCGCACATCCTGATCCCGGTTGGGGCCGGTGCGCACATTGACGCGGTCGGACTTCAGGCTGACGAAACGCGGGACCGGCAATCCGCTCACCGAGCCGGTCGTCAGTGCGGCCGCGCCAAAACCGGCCGGCGCAAAAATTGCCACCACGAGGATCGCGAGGGCCGTACGGCCGAGATATCGGAACAAGGCGGCGCTGCTTTTTCTTGTTATGGTCATCTGATAGGAAGGGCGGGATTTAAGGCCGAATGCGCGTAGGCGCTCGCGCACAGTTTCGGTGAGCCCGGTTAAAGAGGACTGAATCGGCGCCTGAACGGCCGATTGACGCAGGCCGTTCAGGGCGTGTTCCGCGCCGGGACGTAAGGCATGCCAAAGACCAAAAAACCGCTCGTCATCGTCACGCGCAAGCTGCCCGACAGCATCGAGTTGCGCATGCGCGAGCTGTTCGAGGTGCGTTTCAATCCCGACGACAAGCCCCTGACGCAAGGCCAGCTGGCCGAGGCCGTCAAATCGGCCGACGTCCTGGTGCCGACTGTCACCGACCGGATCGACGCCGCCGTGCTGGGCAAATCTGGCGAGCAACTCAAGCTGATCGCCAATTTCGGCAACGGAGTGGACAATATCGACGTCGCGACTGCTGTCGCGCGCGGCATCACGGTCACCAATACACCCGGCGTCCTCACCGAAGACACCGCGGATATGACGATGGCGCTCATGCTCGCCGTCCCGCGCCGCCTTGCGGAAGGTTCAAGCGTGCTCACGGCCAACAGCGATTGGCACGGCTGGGCGCCGACATGGATGCTTGGCCATCGCATTTGGGGCAAGCGCCTCGGCATCATCGGCATGGGCCGCATCGGCCAGGCGGTTGCGCGCCGCGCACGCGCATTCGGGCTGCAAATCCATTACCACAATCGCCGGCGGGTCGCGACGCGCATTGAGGAAGAGCTCGATGCGACTTATTGGGAAAGCCCCGACCAGATGCTGGCGCGCATGGACATCGTGTCGGTGAATTGTCCGCACACGCCCGCGACGTTTCATCTGCTGTCGGCCCGCCGGCTGAAGCTGATGCGGCCTGAAGCCTACATCGTCAACACCTCGCGCGGCGAGGTGATCGACGAGAACGCATTGGCGCGGCTCATCGAGGCGGGGGACATCGCCGGCGCCGGTCTCGACGTGTTCGAGCGCGAACCTGCGGTCAATCCGAAACTCGTCAAGCTCGCGCGCTCCGGCAAAGTCGTGCTGCTGCCGCACATGGGCTCGGCCACGATCGAAGGCCGCGTCGACATGGGCGAGAAGGTCATCATCAATATCCGCACATTCATGGACGGCCACAAACCGCCGGATCGCGTGCTGCCGTCGATGTTGTAATGGTCACCGGCGACGCCGCGCTGACCGCGAGTTCTTCGATTTCATCGGCAGCAGCCGAGGCGCCGTCAACACCGCGTAAGGCCGCGGCACGTTCGGTCGCGCGCTTGCGATAGGACGGCGTCGTCAGAACTTCGTGCGCGGCTGATCTGATCGCTTCGACATCAGCGTCGCCCGCCAATGCCCGGCCAACGCCCCATTCCTGCGCGAGCGCGGCGATGTAAGGCTGATCGGCCGCAAGTCCCGGCATAAGCACCATCGGCACGCCGTGACGCAACGAACGCATCGCCGTGCCGTGCCCGCCATGCGTGACGGCAAGAGCCGCGCGCCGCAAGATCGGGTCGTGGGCGGCATAGTTCAAGGCCACCGCGTTGGCGGGAACATGCAATTCGTTCGGATCGACTATGCCGCCAGTCGTGGCCACCACGTGGACCGGAAGCTCGCGGAGCGCATCGAGTGCGCGCTGAAGCTTGTCGACCGAACGCTGCTCGAAGCCGGTACTGAAACTCACCAACACCAGCGGGGTTGGATCTGTCTCGAGCCAAGGCAGATTGGCCGGTGCCGCTACCGTTTCGTTTTCCAGGACCGGCCCGGCATGCCGGACCAGTTCCCATCCCGCTACGGGGGAAGCATCGAAGGCAGCGAGCGCGGTGCAAACGATACGATCCGTCGACAGCCATAAATCGTCGAGCGGCGGCAGACCGTCGAAACCGGCTTGCCCGCGCATGCCGTCGAGAAGCGCAAACATCTTCCGCCACATATCGAGCTGCCGGAAGACAAAGGTGTGACAGACGAGCGCTGTCGGATGGCCGAAGCCGGGCGTCTGCGCCAGGGCGGCCGGAAACATCGCATCGACCAGAATAACGTCCGGCGCTTGCGTTGCCACGATCGATCGCGCTTCGGCCTCCACGGCCGGCGACGTCAGGTAACACGCCGCGCGCGTGAGCGGGCTGCCTTGCGGATAACGGTCGACCTGCGCGTAGGCGTGCTTGAATTCGATGGCACGAAAGCCGGCCGCTTCGACGCGTGGAACCATTTCCGGCCGGCCGGCAAATGTAACGTCGTGTCCACGTTCGGTCAGTACCCGCGCGATGCCAAGGCTAGGCGGCAGGTTTCCGCCGCCCGACCAGTTCAGCCACAGGATGCGTGCCATTGGTGTCCTCCGATTTTACGATTGCCGCGATCATCTGGCGAATGGCAGCTTCAACCGCCGGTCGCGCCAGACCCAAATCGCGGCGCAGAATTTTCCAGGTGTAAACGTCGGTCGCGACGAGCAGACAGTTGAGTAGTTGCACGCGCGCCGCGCCGTTGCGCGCCCTAAGCTGCGGCGCGAACACACTCTTCACCCATGCGCCATGGGCTGCGCGGCCCTGCGCCAAAAGAGGCTTGAGTGCCGGGTTGCGCTCCTCACTGTTCAGGTTGCGCATCACCAGATCGCCGATTGTCTCGTAGACGCTGACGATCTCCTTAACCGCGGCCACAATGTCGCCCGGCGGCGTCGGCGCGAATCCGCCCGGTCGCTCTGCGGTATGTGACGCCCCTTTTCGGACGAACCTGTTGAGCGCCTCAATGACCAGATTGTCCTTGCTTTTGAACGCGCGCAGCACGGTCTGCACGGTCGTCCCGGCGCGCGAGGCAACGCCATCGAGAGTGAAGCCATCCATGCCGCGCTCCTGATAGAGGTCCATGACGCTCTCGCAGATGCGTTCCCTTGTCGCTCCCGCCTTGGCGGACCGGGCAGTCATCACGTAGGCGCGCTTGCTTGCTTTCATGTCATGATCACTAACACGAAATAATTTTAATGTCAATCGTACTAATATCAAATAGATCGGCGCCACCGGGCCGCCCGCGTCCCTGGCCGGCTTCGGCTAGCGCATCCAAGGCTCTTGCGGATCGCGTAACGTTGGCGATGCTGGAGCCTCCGATCGGACACGCCGCGATGACGGATCATATCTCGAACCGCACTTACTCTCCGCTGAACACGCTCAAACCAGTCGACGATGGCATCTGGACTGTCGATGGTCCGGTCATCCGTTTTGGACCGCGCTGGTTCAACATGCCGTTCCCGACCCGAATGACGGTCATGCGTCTTGGCAGTGACCTGCTCATTCATTCGCCGACATTTTTAACACCTGAACTAAAAAGTGAAATTGAGCGCGCCGGGCATGTGCGCTGGATCGTCGCGCCGAACCGGATTCATTACTGGTGGACTCCAGACTGGCACGCCGCCTTTCCGGACGCAGATATTTATCTCGCGCCACGCATCAAAGAGCAGGCCGGCGCGCGCATCGACTTCAATTTTCTGCCGCTTGCCGCGGCCAGCGGCTATCCTTGGGATTCAGAGGTCGCAACCTTGCAGATCGCCGGAACTTATATGATGGAGGTTGAATTTTTTCATCGCGCCAGCCGCACACTCGTCCTCACCGATCTGATCGAGAACTTCGAACCGCATAAGCTGTCGTTCTTCATGCGCATGCTGACCTGGTTTGGCGGCGTGCAGGATCCCGACGGGCAAATGCCGCGCGACATGCGCCTGACATTTTCCAGGAAGGCGCTGAAGGGGGCGGTGGAGACCATGCTGGCATGGCAGCCTGAGCGCATCATCCTTGCGCACGGACGGTGGTACGACAGGAACGGCACCGCCGAACTACGCCGCGCGTTTCGCTGGCTGCTTGATTGAACTGGAACGGCTCGTTACTTGTGGACCGACAAGTCTGCGATCGTCGGATTTTTTCCCGATAACGGATTTTCGGGATTCCATTCGTAGCTGAGTGTTTCAAATCGCATCGAGCGCGCGTCGACCATCAATAGCCGCCCAACCAGCCCTTCGCCGAAACCGACGATCTCGCGGATCGCTTCCAACGCCATCATCGAACCGAGCATGCCCGGCAAGGCGCCGAGAATGCCCGCTTCCGCGCAGGCCGGAATCGTGCCGGGCGGCGGCGGCTCCGGGAAAAGACAGCGATAGGTCGGATTGGGTTTCCCGTCGGCGCCTTTCTCATGCGCCCGGATAGTCGTGAGTGTGCCGTCGAATGTACCCATCGCCGCCGTAATCAGCGGCTTTTTGTCAAAGTAACAGGCGTCCGACACGAGATAGCGCGTGGCGAAGTTGTCCGAACCGTCGAGAACCAGATCGTAGCGTCCGATCAGATCGAGCGCGTTGGCAGCCGTCAGACGCACCGCATGCGCATCAAGCGCAACATACGGAT
>DASUKT010000040.1:0-3269 GCA_036278575.1 Pseudolabrys sp.
CCGATGCACTCGATCAGCTCGTAGGCGCCAAGCGGCTTGTGGCTTGCAAGCAGCGCTTCCAACACGCGCCGGCGCAGCGGCGTCAGCCGCTCGCTGCGCGCGGCGCAGTGCGCTTCCGCGTGTCCGATCGCGTCGCTTGCGCAACGCGTGTGGTCGTGGTTGGGCGCGGGAAACACCGCGCTTTGGTATGCTTTTCTCGGCACGCGTCTACCTTCGCGCATGACTCTGCCCCTGTCGACCAAGTCGCGAAAAGGTGAGCCGCCGTCCCTTGACATATGTTGCACCGCAGCAAAGATAAGGTAGGGTTTAACGCCTTACCCATCTCACCGTCTCCGGGCTTTATCCAAGCCGTATTCCACGAGGACATTTCATGTTGAAGGGCAAGTGCGCATTCGTTACCGGCTCGACGTCAGGCATCGGACTCGCGATCGCTCGCGCGCTGGCGCAAGACGGCGCCAACGTAATGATCAACGGTTTTGGCGACAAGGCCGCGATCGAAAAGGAGCGCGCAGGCATCGAAAAAGATTTCGGCGTAAAGGCGCTTCATTCGCCGGCCGATATGACAAAGCCGGCCGAAATCGTCGAAGCGGTGCGCGCGACCGAAAAAGCATTCGGTTCGCTGGACGTGCTCGTCAACAATGCCGGCATCCAGCATGTCGACAAGATTGAAAATTTTCCGCCGGAAAAATGGGATGCGATTATCGCCATCAACCTGTCATCGTCGTTCCATACAATCCGTGCAGCATTGCCCGGCATGAAACAACGCAAGTGGGGTCGCATCATCAATACAGCATCGGCGCATGGGCTCGTCGCCAGCGGCGAGAAGGTTGCTTACGTCGCGGCCAAGCATGGACTCGTCGGATTGACGAAAGTCGTTGCCATCGAAACGGCAAACGACGGCATCACATGCAACGCGATTTGCCCCGGATGGGTGCTTACGCCGCTGGTGAAAAAGCAGATTGAGGACCGCGCGAAAGCTTCCGGCGGCAGCGTCAAGGACGAAGAGATCAAGCTCGTCTCGGAAAAGCAGCCGATGAACAAGTTCACGACGCCGGAGAGCATCGGCGCGCTCGTCGTGTTCCTCGCCAGCGACGCCGCGGCAACGATCACTGGCTCCGCCTATTCGATCGACGGCGGCTGGGTCGCGCAGTGATGCTTTCTGTCATTCCGGGACGGCGCGTTAGCGCCGGGCCCGGAATCCATAACCCCTGCTGCGGAGTATGGATTCCGGGCTCGCCGCTTCGCGGCGCCCCGGAATGACGGAAGTGATACCTCAGGAATCGATCACGAATGAACATTCTCCCTCGCGTTTTCCGCGGCAATAAAAGTCCCGGCCCCAACGGACCGAGGCGCATCAACCTGGCACTGCAAGGCGGCGGCGCGCTCGGCGCTTTCACCTGGGGCGTGCTCGACGAGTTGCTCGAAGACGGGCGGCTTTCGGTCGAAGGAATTTCCGGCGCCTCGGCCGGCGCGGTGAACGCCATCATGCTGGCCGACGGTCTGGCGCGTGGCGGCCCACAGGAAGCGCGCAAGAGGCTCGCCGATTTCTGGCGCGCGGCGAGCCTCGGCGGCAACCTGCCGGACGTGCAGCGGCGCGCGGTCGATCGCCTGTTTTCGTTCTGGCCGATCGAGGACACACCGGTCGGCCTGTGGATGCAGGCGCTAACGCGGTATCTGTCGCCTTACGACTTCAATCCGCTCAATATCAACCCGCTGAAGGACCTGATCACCCGCTTTGTCGATTTCGACAAGGTGCGCGCCGCCGCTGACCTGCAACTGTTCGTGTCGGCGACAAACGTGAAAACCGGGCAGCTTAAAGTGTTCAAGCGGGAGGAAATGACGGCGGACATGATCGTCGCATCGGCCTGCCTCCCGCATCTGTTTCGCGCCGTCGAGATCGACGGCGAGTTCTACTGGGACGGTGGCTACGTCGGCAACCCGGCGCTCTATCCGCTGGTCGGCGGAACCGAGACGGAAAACTTGCTGCTGGTGCAGATCAACCCGCTCAAGCGCAAACAGGTGCCGCGGACACGCGACGAGATCATGGCGCGCATCAACGAGATCACGTTCAACTCCTCGCTGATGTCCGAATTGCGCG
This sequence comes from Pseudolabrys sp., assembly GCA_036278575.1. Taxonomy (GTDB): domain Bacteria; phylum Pseudomonadota; class Alphaproteobacteria; order Rhizobiales; family Xanthobacteraceae; genus Pseudolabrys. The sequence goes on from DASUKT010000040.1 coordinate 2,099, forward strand.
GTATCGCCTTTGTCGGCAAGCTGATCGATGAGGGCAAGCTGCCGCGTGGGACGGGAGCGGGACAATATCGGCGCATGAACATCCACCGCATCGCGCTGACCGGCGCCGCGCAGACGCTCGACGCCGCAAGCCGCCTCAACACCGATTTCGATTTCTTCGAGATGCTGCACAAAAACGGCCGCCGGGCCGCGCGCGAATTCCTCGACGCGCACTACGAGGACATCGGCGTGCGCTCGACGATTAATCTGGAAGCCGCGGCCGAATCCCAGCCGGCGTGACAGGCCGAAGAGATGAGCGAACTGGTTGCCGAAATCGGCGCAACGCGATTGGAAATTGCCGTCGCCGACATCACCACGCTCGATGTGGATGCCATCGTGAACGCGGCCAACCGTTCGCTGCTGGGCGGCGGCGGTGTCGACGGTGCGATTCATCGCGCGGCCGGACGCGAATTACTCGCCGAATGCCACACGCTCGGCGGCTGCGAAACGGGCGGCGCGAAGATCACCAAGGGTTATAGGTTAAAAGCGAGGCATGTCATTCACGCGGTCGGCCCGGTCTGGAGCGGCGGCGGCAAGCTTGAAGACGAGTTGCTCGCCGGCTGCTATCGAACCGCGCTTGATCTCGCTGCCGAACACGGGCTGAAGTCGATTGCCTATCCGGCGATCTCGACCGGCGTCTATCGCTTTCCGCCCGATCGCGCCGCGCGCATTGCCGTTGGAACGGTGGCTTCGGAAATTTCTGCGCAGCCCCGCGGCATCACGCGCGTCGTGTTCTGCTGCTTCTCGCCTGAAAGCGCCGAACATCACAAGGACGCATTCGCGGAGCTGGGGGTGGTGTGATTCGCAGCAATCTATCCGCTGTCATGCCCAGGCTCGACCCGCCTGCGGGCCGAAGCATTTATTGACAGTGTGTCGCCGCGCGCCCTTCGGCGGGCGAAGGCCGGGCATCCATTCTGCCTCTCCGCAAGAGCGGCATTGCGCGCTGCCTTCTTTGCTGAACTGCAATATGGGTTGCCGGGTCAAGCCCGGCAATGACGCGGTGGGGAGTACAGGGGCTACACCTTCGGCTCCACGTCCACGCGACAGATCCAGTTTTCCATGCCGGCTTTCGCCGCAGGGAAAATCTTCAATACGTCCGGATCGTGCCCCGGCACGATGTGGCGGCGCGAAGT
>DASUKT010000041.1:0-3874 GCA_036278575.1 Pseudolabrys sp.
TCCGAGCTCCTCGGCGAAAGCGAGAATGAATCCACCGACGGTCGCGCCTGGCACGCTGCCCAGACCGCCGAGGATGACGACGGCAAAGGCCTTCGCCGCCGCGAGATCGCCCATTGCGGGCTGGACGACGAACACCGGGCCAAGCAAGGCACCGGCAGCTGCCGCCAACGACGAGCCGATGGCGAATGTCGCGGTGTTGATGCGGCCGATCCGAACGCCCATCAGCGCCGCCGTATCGGAGTCCTGAAAGGTGGCGCGCATCGCCTTGCCGAGCTTGGTGCGGTTGATGAGAAGGTAAGTGCCCGCGATCAGCAGAAGGGCGACAACGAAAACGTAGACACGCATCCAGGAGACCGAGGCAGGCCCGAGCACGAGCGGGTTGACGGGGAACGGACTCCTGATGGACAGCGCAACGCCGCTCCAGATCGACTGCTCGGTGTTCTGCATGATGATCCAGGCGCCGATCATCACGAGCATTGTCGTGTCGATGTCGGCTCGCCGCAGCCGTCTCAGCAAGACGAGCTCGATCAACGCGCCCAGCAGCGCGCCGAGCGCCATCGCCAGCGGCAGGGAGAGGTAGAAGTTGAAGCCCAGGCGCATGACCAGCGCGTACATGCAGTAAGCGCCGAACGCGTAAAGCTCCCCGTGGGTGAAATTGACCACCCGCATGATGCCGAAGATCAGCGTCAGGCCGATTCCCAGCAAGGCATACGTGCCGCCGAGGATAACGGCGTTGAGGAGGTGCTGGAGAAATTCACTCAAATTCCGACGCTCCACGGCATTGAACTGGAAATGGGCGAAAACGGGCAGCCAAAAGGCTGCCCGTTCCGCGAAATGCCGTCAGAACTGCGGCTTCTGCACTTTGCCGTTCTTGACCTCGACGAGATACACCGTCGGGACGTTCTGCCCGCTTTCCTTGCCGACCGGACCCTGCTTGATGAAATGGATGTCGCCGTAGACGCCCTTCACATGCACGCCCCACAACGCCTTGCGAATCGCTTCCGGGTCCGGCTTGCCGGCGGCCTTGATCGCAGCCGCGGCGACATAGACCGCGTCATAGCCGCGATAGCCCTCGGTCAGACCGCCGACATTGAAGCCATGTTTCTTCCAATCGGCCATGTACCGCTTCGAAACCTCGGGGTTAGTCGTGATCTCGGGAAACCAGGGCGGAAAGAATGTGGTGTGATAGGATCCCTCAGCCGCAGCGCCGGCTTGCGCGATGACCTGGTCGGGCGAATTCGAACCGCCGCAAGAGACGACACGCACCTTCAACTGCTGCTCTTTGGCCTGCTTGAGAATAAGCGTGAGCTGCTCGACGGCGGTCGTGACGAAGAGCGTGTCGGCGCCGGACGCCTTGATCTTGGCGAGTTGAGCGGAGAAGTCGGTCGCGGCGGGATCCATTGTTTCACGGGGACCGATCTCGACGCCGTTCGCCTTCAGCATCTTACCATATTCGTCGGCCGAGCCGATGCCGAAATCGTTATTGGTATAGAGGAAGGCGGCTTTCTTGATGCCCATCTGTTTGGCGATCGGCTGAAAGGCCGTAGCTTCCATTTCGGAGGTCGGGCTGATGCGGAAGATGTATGGATTGCCGGACCTCGTGATCTTGCCGGACGACGAGGTCTCGACGATCATCGGGATCTTGTATTCTTCGAGCTTCGGCATCACGGCCAGCGTCAGCGTCGAACTCCACGCTCCGATCAGCAGCGGGACCTTGTCTTTTTCGATGAGCTTTTCGACCGTCGTCACCGCTTCGGTCGGATTCGATTTGTTATCCTCAATGATGAGCTGGATCTTCTTGCCCATCACGCCGCCGGCCTTGTTGATCTCCTCTTCGGCGATCCTGGAGCCCTGGGCGACATAGTTGCCCGAGGCCGCGAACGCGCCGGTGAGCGGCTGAGTGACACCGATTTTGATCGTGTCCTGCGCGCTCGCGCCGGTAATGGCGCCGCCGATCAGAATGGCTGCGCCCGCCAGTAATCCTGTAAGCTTCCTCATGTTCACTTCCTCCTCAACGTCGACCATGTCGACAGAATGTTGTTATTGGAGTTCAAGGCCAGTCGCCCCCGATGGGACAGGCGCGGAATAGGAGAAATCGCGCGACCGCAAAAAGCAGCAACGAGGTGCGTTTTCGGCGCGACCTTCCGCTTTCCGCTCCAGCTTCGGATGGATTGCCGACTTCATCTGCCCGGAGCTTTCCCACAGGGGAAACTCATCCTATTTTTAGAATGTTAGTAAGCACGCGGAACTCAGGCAAGCGCTAACTGTAGGTGCATCGGACGGACATTTCGCCTCATTTCCGGGCATCCAAGCGAGCAGTTCTTCGTGAGTATATCGCCGCCGCTCAGCACTCGGACACGTTCACTGCGAGTCCGCCGCGAGCTGTCTCCTTGTATTTCAGCTGCATGTCAGCCCCGGTCTGGCGCATCGTCTCGATCACTTGATCAAGTGAGACGCGATGGGAGCCGTCGCCCCGCAAAGCCAGCGAAGCGGCATTTATGGCCTTTACGGCGCCGAAAGCGTTGCGTTCGATGCATGGTATCTGCACCAAACCGCCAACCGGATCGCAAGTCATGCCGAGGTGGTGCTCGATTCCGATTTCGGCGGCATTCTCGATTTGGCCGTTGGAGCCGCCCAATGCAGCCGTCAGCCCGGCGGCGGCCATCGAACAGGCAACCCCGATTTCTCCCTGGCAGCCGACTTCAGCGCCGGAAATGGAGGCGTTCATCTTGCATAGCGAACCGATCGCGGCCGCGGTAAGAAAGAATGTGCGTACGCCCGCGTGCGACGAATCCGGACAGTGGTCGCGGTAATACTTCAGCACGGCCGGGATTACACCCGCGGCGCCATTGGTCGGCGCCGTAACGACGCGACCACCCGCGGCATTCTCCTCGTTCACCGCGATTGCGTAGACGTTGACGTATTCCATCGCTTGATGTGGCGCCTGCGCGTTCTTCTGCGAGGTATCACGCAACCGCTCGAACAGCGAGTTTGCGCGGCGGCGCACTTTGAGCATGCCTGGGAGTTGACCGGTGGTGTGGATGCCGCGATCGATGCACGCGAGCATGACAGCGGCAATCCGGTCGATGCCTTCAAAGATGGCGGCCTGCGGGCGTAGCGCCGTTTCATTGGCGAGCACCAGCTCGGCCACCGTCAGGGAATTTGCTTCCGACAGGGCCAGTAATTCGGCAGCGCTGCGATACGGCCACGGCACGACCGGCTCGGGTGGAACGGGGTCACCCTCGCGCACGACGAAGCCCCCACCGATCGAGTACCAGGTCTCCTCCCCCAACGTACGCCCTTCGGCATCGCAGGCGGTAAACGTCAGCGCGTTGGAGTGGCCCGGGAGTATTCGTTCGAGATTGAAAACGAGGTCACGCAGGGGATCGAAAGAAATGGAGCGCTCGCCGCTGAGCAGCAGGCGGCTGGCTGCTTTGATCTCCGCAGAGAGGCGCTCCGCATCCTCTGGATCAATCGATTCAGGACGACAGCCGCTGAGGCCGAGCAGAACCGCTTTGTCGCTGCCGTGTCCCCTTCCCGTCCACGCCAGCGACCCGAACAGTGTGACCTGAATCCGCGCGACCGACGGAAGATATCCGCCCTGTCGCATCGTATCTGCGAAACTGGCGGCGGCCTTCATGGGGCCGGTGGTATGAGACGATGACGGACCGATGCCGATCTTGAACAGGTCGAAAATGCTGATCATCGTTCCGTGTCACTGAACCGGCATTCCCGATCAGGCATTCTTCAGCCTGGGAATGATGTCGCGCGCGATGATCTCGATCTGCTCCATTTGGTACTTGTACGGCACGAAGATGATTTTCTGGACTCCGACCGCCAGGTGCGCCTTGAGCTGCGCGACGCATTCATCGAC
>DASUKT010000042.1:0-22612 GCA_036278575.1 Pseudolabrys sp.
GAGCAATGGACCGTCAAATTCCCGCCGACTGTCGTCAAGAATTTCAATGGCGTGCTCGGCAGCGTAGTCAAGATCGTCGGCGTGAGCGACGATCGCGACCTGGTCGCGCGCTGCGAGAAGGATGCCCAGGATGCCCTCGGCGCAAAGGCGTCGGCGGCGCGTTCACAGCCCTACTATCTCGATGTCACACATCCGGACGCCAACAAGGGCACCGTCGTCACGACGTTGTCGAAACTTCTCTCAATCCCGGCCGACGAGATTGCGACAATCGGCGACATGCCGAACGACGTGCTGATGTTTCGCAAAGGTGGTCTCAGCATTGCGATGGGCAATGCGAGCCCGGAGGTGCAGGCCCAGGCCGACTTCGTTACCGACTCCTATGACGACGAAGGCTTTGCCAAGGCGATGGAGCGATTCATTTTGCATCGCACGGACGCGACCCTGCCGAGGGCGTCATGAAGCCGATCGTGGTCGCGCCCTCCGTTCTCGCAGCCGATTTGCGGCGGCTTGGCGAGGAAGTCCGCGCGGTCGACCAGGCGGGCGCCGATTGGATTCACATCGACATCATGGACGGCAGGTTCGTGCCGAACATTTCCTTCGGGCCCGCGATCGTCGAGGCGGTGCGCCGATCGACCGCGAAACCGCTCAATGTGCACCTGATGATCGTCGAGCCCGAACGCCATATCGGCGCCTTTGCCGAGGCCGGCGCCGATCATTTGCTTGTTCAGGCAGAGCCATCGTCGACGATCCATCTGCATCGCGTGCTCTCGCGCATCCGGGAACTGGGCAAGAAGGCCGGCGCGGTGCTCGACCCGGCCAGTCCTGTCGCGTTCGTTGAGCAGGTTGTGCACCTTTGCCATGTCATCCTGGTGATGACTGTCAATCCCGGATTTGGCGGACAGAAATTCCTCCCGGAAATGTTGCCCAAAATCCGCGAACTGCGGCGGCTTTGCAAATCGAAAGGCTTGGAGCCATGGATCGAGGTCGACGGCGGACAGAATGGTGACAATACCGCGTTGGCCATCGAAGCGGGCGCGAACGCGATTGTCGCCGGAACGGCCATCTTCGGCTCAAAGGATTACGCCGCTGCCATCGGGCGAATTCGAAATAGCACGCCGCGGAGGGCTGTCGCATCATGATGAATGCTGCGCTGGCTGGAAACCACACGTTCGAGAATACGGAATCGCTCGCGCAGGGCGCTGCCGAATGGCTCTGCGACCTCGCGCTGGCGAACGACCGTGCGTTTGCGGTCTGCCTGTCTGGCGGATCGACACCCCGGCATCTCTATGAACTGCTTGCGACCCCGGAAATCGCGTCGCGGTTTCCATGGAGTCGCGTGCACTGGTTCTGGGGCGACGAACGGTTCGTGCCGCACGACAATCGCGACAGCAATTATAGGATGGCGCGCGACGCCTTCCTTTCGCGTGTCCCCGCTCCCGCTGACAACATTCACGCAATTCCGACCGAAGGGTTGTCGCCGGAGCAAGCCGCCACCGCATACGAAACGACTCTGAAGCGCTTCTATGGCGCGGATGGGCTTGCACCCGACCGGCCGCTGTTCGACGTCACGCTGCTAGGCATCGGCGAGAATGGACACACCGCATCATTATTTCCCGGTCAGCCGGCGCTGCAGGAGACGCGGCGGTGGGTAGTCGCGGTCGTCCGCGCAAAGTCCGAGCCGCGCATCACGCTGACCTTCCCGACGCTCGACAGCAGCCGCGATGTCGCATTCGTGGTGACCGGAAAGGGAAAACGAGATGTCGTCGCGCGCGCGCAGGCCGGAGATTGCACGATCCCCGCGGGCTTGATTCGCCCGGTCGGGCGTTTGCACTGGTTTATGGATCGCGCCGCAGCAGCAGAAGCAGCAGAAGCAGCAGAAGGAGCGAAATGATGTCCGGTGAAACCCGGCTGGCGAAAGGTGCTTCACCCCCCGCCCCCGCGGTGGTGATCGTGATGGGCGTTTCGGGCTGCGGGAAATCGACCATCGGGGCGCTGCTGGCGTCCCGTCTCCGATGGGAGTTCGAGGACGCCGATTGGTTTCATCCGACTTCGAACGTCGACAAGATGCACAGCGGCATTCCCCTCACCGATAAGGACCGTTGGCCCTGGCTGGATGCGGTCGCCGCCTGGATCGACAGGACGCGCCGTTCGGGCGGGCACGGCGTCGTTGCGTGCTCCGCGCTGAAGCGCAGCTACCGCGACGTTCTGATCGGCGATCGCGCAGACGTTCGGCTGATCTATCTCAAGGGTGACGAAACCCTGATCGCGCGCCGCCTCGCCACCCGGCACGAGCATTTCATGCCGCAAAGCTTGCTGCACAGCCAGTTCAAAGCACTGGAGGAGCCGGGACCGGATGAGAATCCGATCGTCGTCTCGATCGAACCGCAACCGCGCGAGATCGTGGCGCGGATTTTGTCGACGATGGAGGTGGTCGAAGACGCTTCGCCTCAGCGCCCCCCGTTGCAACCGTCGAGAGCCGGCCTGTGAACGAGCTTGCAAAGATCCAGGCTCCTGCCGCGCTGTCGTCCGATCTGCTCGAGAAGATGGACGCCTATTGGCGCGCCGCAAACTATCTCACGGTCGGGCAGATTTATCTTCAGGACAATCCGCTGCTCGAATCGCCCCTTAAGCTCGAGCACATCAAACCCCGTCTGCTCGGACATTGGGGCACGGCCACCGGCCTCAACTTCATCTATGTCCACCTCAACCGTCTGATCAAAGAGCGCGATCTCAACATGATTTATGTCATCGGACCCGGTCACGGCGGTCCGGGGATCGTCGCGCACAGTTATCTTGAGGGCTCCTACACGGAGCGTTATCCGAATATCGAGCGCAGCCGGAATGGAATGCTGCGGCTGTTTCGGCAGTTCTCTTGGCCTTATGGCATTCCGAGTCACGTCGCGCCGGAAACTCCAGGGTCGATCCACGAAGGCGGCGAGTTGGGCTATTCCTTGGTCCATGCCTATGGCGCAGCATTCGACAATCCCGATCTGATCGTCGCCTGCATCATCGGCGACGGCGAGGCGGAAACCGGGGCGCTGGCCACGAGCTGGCACTCCAACAAATTTTTGAATCCCGCGCGCGACGGAGCGGTTCTTCCGATCCTTCATCTCAATGGATTCAAGATCGCCAATCCGACCGTACTCGCCCGCATTAGCCGCCAGGAATTAACCGACCTGATGCACGGCTACGGCTATGAACCGCATTTCGTCGAAGGCGACGTTCCGGCGGTGGTGCATCAATCTCTGGCCGGCACGCTCGATAAGGTCGCGGCGGAGATTCAAAAAATCCAGAATACAGCGCGTTCCTCTCCGAGCACGGTGGAGCGGCCGCGCTGGCCCATGATCGTGTTCCGCACGCCGAAAGGGTGGACCGGGCCGAAGTTCGTGGACGGCAAGCCGGTTGAGGGGACCTGGCGCGCGCATCAGGTGCCGATCGCGGACTTCAAGAATCCCGAGCATCTCAAGCAGTTGGAAGATTGGATGAGAAGCTACCGGCCGCATGAATTGTTCGACGGAAGCGGCAAGCTCCGCGACGAGCTCTCGGCGCTGGCACCAACCGGCCGCCATCGGATGGGGATGAATCCGCACGCCAACGGCGCAGAACTGCTTGTCCCGTTGGCGATCCCCCATTTCGACGATTACGCCGTACGCGTTTCAACGCCGGGCAGCGTCGAGGCCGAATCCACCCGCGTTCTTGGCGTATTTTTGCGAGACGTCATGAAGCTGAATCTTCCCACCCGAAACTTCCGCCTGTTCGGCCCGGATGAAACCGCCTCGAACCGGCTTGAAACAGTCTACGAAGCCAGCGGAAAGGAATGGATGGCGCGCGTTGACGACGTCGATATCAATCTCAGCATTGACGGCCGCGTCATGGAAGTCCTGAGCGAGCATCTCTGCGAAGGCTGGCTCGAAGGATATCTGCTCACCGGCCGCCACGGATTTTTCTCGTGCTACGAGGCATTCGCCCACGTCATCGACTCGATGTTCAATCAGCATGCGAAATGGCTGAAGACGACCAAGAAGATTCCTTGGCGCAAGCCCATCGCATCTTTGAACTATTTGCTCACATCGCACGTCTGGCGGCAGGATCATAACGGCTTCTCCCATCAGGACCCGGGCTTCATCGATCATGTCGCGAGCAAGAAGGCCGACATCGTCCGCATTTATTTGCCGCCCGACGCGAACTGTCTGCTCTCGGTCACCGATCATTGCCTTCGCAGCCGAAACTACGTCAACCTGATCATCGCCGGCAAACAGCCCGAGTGGCAGTGGCTCGATATTGAATCGGCCGTTCGTCATTGCACGGTCGGTGCCGGCATCTGGCAATGGGCGAGCAACGATGCGGGCGAGCCCGATGTGGTCATGGCCTGCGCCGGCGATGTTCCAACGCTCGAAACACTCGCGGCCGTAACGCTATTGCGAGACTATGTGCCGGACATTCGCATCCGCGTCGTGAACGTCGTCGACCTCATGGCTTTGCAGCCGCCAAGTGAGCACCCGCATGGATTGGAGGACCAGGACTTCGACGCGATGTTCACCCGCGACAAGCCCGTGATCTTTGCCTTTCACGGCTATCCGAGAATGATCCACTGGCTGACCTATCGGAGGCACGATCACGACAATTTTCATGTGCGTGGCTTCAAGGAAGAAGGGACCACGACGACACCCTTTGACATGGTCGTGTTGAACAATCTCGACCGCTACCAGTTGGCGCTCGATGCCATCAGCCGGATTCCAAGGCTCCGACAACAAAAGCAGGCTGCGGCAGACCGTTACTGGAACACGATGGAGCGTCACAAACTCTACGTCAGCGAACACGGCGAGGATATGCCCGAGGTGCAGAACTGGCGTTGGACCTCGCATGCCGCATGACAAGCGCTGCACCACGTTCATCGGTGCTTGCCCTGAACAGCGGGTCGTCGTCGCTCAAGTTCGGGCTTTACCGGATCGCGTCTTCTACCCCGCAGATGATTCTATCGGGCGAGGCTGAATCGATCGGAGAGCGCCAAGGCAGGTTCTGGGCGAAAGACGGAAACGGCAAACCTCTCGTTTCGGAGTCGACGACTTTCGGAACGCAGCAGGATGCGCTCGCACGCATCGGATCGTTCCTGGGGGACCGCAACGATACCAGGCCGGCAGCGGTCGGACATCGCGTGGTGCACGGTGGGCCAAATCTTCATCGTCATTGCCTGATCGACGACCCCGTGCTGCGGCAGATCGAGGCGGCCGCCGCCTTTGCCCCCCTGCACAATCCTCCAGCCTTGTCGATTATCCGATTTGCGCAGGAGCACTTCCCACAACTGCCACAGGTCGCCTGCTTCGATACGGCATTTCACGCCCGGATGCCGGATATCGCGCGTACACTGCCGATCCCGCGGGACCTGCGATCTTGCGGCATTCAACGCTATGGATTTCACGGCCTTTCCTGCGAGTCGATCATGCGACAGCTTGGGGATAATCGGCCGGATCGACTGGTTATTGCGCATCTGGGCAATGGCGTCAGTGTCACCGCCGTCAAAGACGGCAAGTCCGTAGATACCAGCATGGGTCTGACCCCGACCGGAGGGGCGATCATGGGGACGCGCTGCGGCGATCTCGATCCCGGCGTCTTGGTTTATCTGCTGCGGGAAAAGAACTTCGACGCCGCACGCCTCGAAGCCCTCGTCGATCATCACTCCGGTCTCCTCGGAATTTCCGGAATCGACGGCGACATGCGGCGCCTGCGTGAAGCCTCACCGACCAACGCCGACGCCCGGTTGGCAATTCAGATGTTCTGTTACTCCGTTCGCAAACATGTGGCGGGCATGATTGCCGCACTCGATGGAGCCGCTCTGCTGGTCTTTACCGGCGGCATCGGAGAACACGACGCAGGGGTGCGAGCCGACATCTGTGATGACCTTTCATGGCTTGGCGTAAGCCTCGACCCGGAGCGAAATCAATCTTCGGAGGGTTGCATCAGCGATGCAAGATCGCGCTGTGCGGTGCGCGTACTTTCTTCCGAAGAAGATGCGCAGATCGCCGTCCATACCGCGGCACTCGCCCGTTGCTGAACCTGTCCGATGATCTGTTCGTTCCTTGAGCCGAAGAAGCGCGCCGCATGACCAACATTCAGTCCGTTCCGCTCCAACACGATCCCCTCGAAGCGAAGCTCAGCCCCGCGGACGATCGTATTCTCCTGAACGACTGGTTGCCGCCCCAGGTTGGCGTGGTGCCCAAGGTCAGGATCGGGAAGCGCTGGATCAACGTGCTGTGGGCATTGCCGCTCGGCTTCGCGCTGTTGGTCATCGGCGTGGCCGTGGCGCAAGCGTTGCGGGAACTGCCTGCGGTGCAGGATTTTCTTGTGCGCTACCCCGGCGTCGCGCAATCCGAACCGGCCGTCACGAGCGGGTTTCCGGCATGGCTGCGCGTGCAGCACTTCCTGAACATTCTTTTCATGGCATTCATTATCCGCTCCGGCATCCAGGTCCTCGCAGACCATCCGCGCCTGTATTGGAAGCGCGACTGCACGCCCGGCACCGAGTGGTTCCGCTTTCAGAAAGCCGTCCCAGTGGGGCGGATTTGGACCGCGAAGGACGACTCGGTGACGCTGCCGGGCTGGCTCGGCATTCCCGGAATCCGGCACTCGATCGGGCTCGCTCGCTGGTGGCATTTCTCTTTCGGCCTGCTGTGGATCATCAACGGCATCATCGTTTATGTGCTGCTGTTCTGGACGGACCAGTGGCACAGACTGGTGCCGATCACATGGGACGTATTCCCGAATGCCGTCTCGACGGCGCTTCAATATCTGTCGCTCTCTTTCCCTGTCGATGAAAGCTGGACCCGCTACAACAGCTTGCAGCAACTCGCCTACTTCATCACCGTGTTCATTGCTGCGCCCACGTCTATCCTGACGGGCTTCATGCAGAGTCCCGCGATCTCGAACCGGCTGGGCTGGTTCGGCAAAGTGCTGAACCGGCAACGGGCTCGGTCGATCCACTTTCTGGCGATGTGGTGGTTTCTGCTCTTCATCCTCGCCCATGTGACCCTGGTGTTCATTACCGGCGCGCGGGTCAACCTGAACATGATGTTCGCCGGGGTGCATGACAGCTCATGGAGCGGTTTTGCGATCTTCGTCCCCGCGATGGCGCTGGTTGCCGTGACCTGGTGGTGGGCTTCGCCGTTCACCATCCGGTATGCCCGCCTCGTTCAGCGGGCCGGCGAGTTCATGATGTGGCCCTTCAATGCCTTGACCGAGTGGTGGGACGCAAACAGCCAGTTGACGGCGAAGGACATCTCACCTCATTTCTGGCCGAACGGCACCATGCCTAATTCGGCGGAGTTCGAAGCGCTGGTGGCGACGGGGTTTGAAATTTTTTCACTCCGCATCGACGGTTTGGTGGAAACGCCGAGAACGTTCTCCTACGCCGAGCTGAAGGCGATGCCGAAGCAAGAGCAGATCACCACCCATTTTTGCATTCAGGGTTGGTCCGGCGTCGCAAAATGGGGCGGCGTGCCCATGCGTCACATTCTCGAACTGGTGCGTCCGACGCCCGATGCCCGCTACGCCGTCTTCTACTCACTTGCCGAGGGCAGCGGCGCCGGACGCTATTATGATGTGCATCGCCTATCCAACATGCGCCATGACCTGACCATCCTTGCTTATGAGATGAACGGGGCGCCCGTCAGCGTCCTGCACGGCGCACCCCTGCGGCTGCGCTGCGAAAACGAGCTCGGGTTCAAGATGGTGAAGTGGATCGCGGCAATCGAATTCGTCCGCGACTTCGCAGATCTCGGCGCGGGCCAGGGTGGATACAATGAGGATCACGAATTTTACGGCTACCGCATGCCGATCTGACGACCGACACCGTGACGGCTTATCCGACTACAGCGGTATTCGTTGGATTGAATCGCTGTGCTTGCCTAACATCGCTAGCGCAGGACTGAGCGGAATGTGGATCGACTTGAATAGATCATGCTCTAACGCCCCTGCAAGCCGCGTAACCGGCCCCATGACAGAGACCTATTTTTTGGAGTCCTGTTTGCCGAAGGCCGCGTCAACTTCCTCTTTCTTTATGCGCGCTGCCGGATTGCCCTTCCGATCGAGATTTTGCTCCTCGGTACCGTCACCCATCATCCCGGGATGAGCATTCTCAGCCGACTTCTTGGCATCATTTGATGCCGGAGTTTTATTCGTCATATCAAATACTCCTGTGTGTGGGCGCTGATCTTGCAAATTTCGGACCGGCAAGCAGCGCTTTATTCCGGGCACTCAAAGTGCAAATGAATGCACGACCGGACGAACATCCTTCTGAAGTTCGAATCACGGCGATTTGTCAGCGGGCAGTATTGATCCGTTCTTCTTCGCCGATGTCGTCTCCTTTCCTGCCAACGCGAGGGCGACCACAGGATTCATGCTATCGACCATCGATGTCGGCATCAGGATCGTGGCGCCGCGCTCCTTGGTCGTCTCATAGATGATATTCATGGCGCGCAGCTGCAGGGCGGCCGGATGGTCCGCATAGGTCATGGCTGCTTCGACGAACTTTCCGGCTATCGCCGCCTCGGCCGAGCCGAGAATCACGCGCGCTTGTTTCTCGCGTTCCGCCTGGGCCTGCCGCGACATGGCATCCTGCAATGCAATCGGGATTGCTACGTCGCGAATCTCGACGGACTTTACCGAGATTCCCCAATCAGCCGTCTTGCGGCCAATTTCATCACGCAGGATTTCGTCGGCGGCTTTCCGATCCGACAACAGCGCCGACAACATCGACGATCCGATCATTTCGCGGAGCGACGTCTGGGCAACGCGATCGATCGCTTCCCGATAATTGGTAATGTTCAAAGCCGCCTTTTGTGCATCATGGACAAACCAGAAGATGATCGCGTCGACATTCACCGGGACGGTATCTTTGGTCAGCGCCTCCGCAGCGCTAAAGGCCGTCGTCTGAATGCGTTCATCGATGACGGCCACGACATTGTCGAGAACGGGAATAATGAGGAAAAGTCCCGAACCTTTGACGCCGCGCAGCTTGCCGGCGCGCAGAATGACGAATTTTTCCCAGGTGTTCGCCATCTTCAGCGCAAACGCGATGATAACTGCGACGATCAGAAAACTCGCGCTCCAGCCCGCACTCCAATAAGTGTGCCCGATTACGCCAAATGCCACGCCGACCGCGGCGCAAACGATGGTGAGAAATATAGTGATGGGGTTCAATGTCCTGGTTCCTATTCGTCGCGAGTCGTCGTTAGTGATTCTCGGCTCCGCCGGGCGACGTAGTATTTGTGCCGACACTCTTCAGGGTGGAAGTCACGCCGGATTTTGACGTGGAAGCACCCGCATCCGGCGCCGTTGCCTGATAATGCGGAGTGAGAAACGACACCGCTATCGCAAAGCCCAACCATATCAGCCAATAAGCAGGCCGTTGGGCGCCAATTCTCGCGCCTGCCATTGGAGGAGCACTTCCGACCCGTTGCGGAAGGAGCTGGACCAAGCGCGCGGCGATAGCCTCCCCTTCCGACGATTTCCAATTTCGTCCAGGGATCAGATCGAGCATCGAGGCCAACGTCTTCTCTGCGATCGCTCTGGGCATTGCCGCCAGCCGGGTCGCCTCTTCCCAAGGATCTACATTCATCCGGGCGAACGCAGAAAGGACGCTGAGCCGTATTCCGCTGGGCTCCTCGCAGATCGGCGCGAACAAAAAATCGTTGTACTGAAGAGTAAGACTTGAAACGAACGAACGATCGGCCATGACAGCGCCGCCTTTGTTAGAAGCAAATGCCATTCCGCCCCAACGGAGGTCGCCCCGCTTGCGCCGGGGCTATCTCCATTCATATTTGTGTTCACGCCTCGCTTAATTGCAGATGCGCCGCGTTCTGAACACGGCATGTCCGCTGTGAGTCCTGACGCGCGAGCGAACCATGCGGCAATGGCGGCGGGCGTTGCCGTCATAATATGCATTGGCCTCATAGCCACTGTGGCGATAATAGGAGTCGTTCGAAAAGCGGGGGCCGATGCCTACGCCGACCGGGCCAAGCTGCACGCCGGCTCCGCCAGCATCAGCACCGATAAAGACTTGCGCACCGGCCGGAGCTGCAATGCCGAGGGCGGCGACGGCCGCTACAATAAAAAGAATTTTTTTCATGTCATTCTCCAGATACGCTTCCGGATTAAGTTCTGGAGATTCAACGCGCGGCGTGCCTGCTTGTTCGTCGTGTTTAAAGATTAAGTCCGCGCACAACACGGTTAAGCTGCTCAAGACAACTGTTCAATATTGAACACATCTGACGAGCGGCCTTCCTAAACTGTGATGATTGGTGCATTGCTTGCCGACACTCTAGCGTGGGGAACGAAAAAGTTCTGCCGCAGGCCCTTCACGAGTCTGAGCAAAATCAAACACCCACCGCGCGAAGGACAGCACCAGGGTCGCGAAGCTTATGCACCTTACGCACTCTAGCCGCTCACTTCTCTTGCAGATTCACCGGCGTATATGTCTGTGCTGCCGCGTCGAACACCGCAACCTGAATCACCGGAAAATTTTCTTTGAGTTTTGATCCAGCCACGACGGCTTCATTGCTGGTCTCGTATCGCGATTTCAACTTGCCATCGACTGACAATATATACCCGTCGATCGGTATCATATTCGCCGGCAAATTTTCGGGTTTCTTCGCGTCGCGTTTCATGCGCCGCTCCTTTGTTGTGATCCGCGCGCACCGGGTGGATCGGCTGCGGCCGACATAAAACCTCAGCCGGGTTCTTGACGACTGATGCTCCGCATAGCGATTGCGTGGAGTGCAGGACACGAGGCGCAAATCGCCTACCTCTGTAAACGATCGTTGCGCGACGCCGTTCCACTTCGACGGATAGACGCTTGAAAAACGGTCAAGATGACGTGAGAAGGTGAGCGTAAGAGTAAAAATAACAATCGATTATGCGCAGTCGTAAAAGCTAATCCCTTTGGATTTCGGGCTTATCGTATAAAACGGCATTCAACAGCGAATTATGGACTTCCATTTTTCCGTTGTAGCTGATGAAACCCAGCTTGCGGAATTTGTTCATAAAGAAACTGACACGGGACCGGGTCGTTCCGATCATTTCCGCCAGCATCTCTTGACTGATATTGGCCGCGATCGGCTGCGGGCTACCGTCTTTTCCGAAATTCGCAAGAAGAAGTAGAAGGCGCGCCAACCGCTTCTCGCTCGAATTGAATAATTGATCGATCAAGTCCTCTTCAATCCGACTGTTTCGAGTCAACAGGTAGGTCATGAAGAGTTCGGAAAACGTGGGCTCCTTGTGAAGGACCTCAATCATGGCCGTTTTAGTTATCGACGTGATCACACACTCTTCCATCGCCGCGGTCGTGGAGATGCGCAAGGGATGACCGTTGAGGCATCCTTCGCCGAAGAACTGACTGGGCTCCAATATGCCGACGACTGCTTCCTTTCCCTGCTCGGAAACGACAGTGACCTTGACCCTACCCGCTTGAATGTAAAAGACCGCATCCGCGGCATCGCCTTGGGCAAAAATAACCTGGCTTTTCTGATAGGTCGCTATCGTCTTGCCGTCGCCCACTTTGGCGAGAAAGGCTTTCGGATCAAATGCGCTAACTATCTCCTTCACGAAGCCGTCCTTTCTATAATTGCGCTAAAGGTGTGGAAGTTGAATCTTGGCAACTCCAGTGCCGGCAACAACCGCCTCTGCTGCTGCTAAATATGATTTCAACCGCCGATCCGATTATATCAAAAATTCGTGCAGGAGCGGCAAAATCCGGCGTCCCCAATTGTCACGCGCACCGAATGTGGCGTATGCGCGGAATTCATTGGATGGCCCATTGGCGGCAAAAACTGCGCGGATATACGGCCTTTTCGCTGCGTTTCAAATGCCGCCATCACCACTAATTGGCCCATAAGCCGAACCTACAAATCCGGCGAAGCAATTAAAGGTCAATTTTATACAGACTCGGCCGCTGCGTGGCGCCTAGCGTTCACCCGGGGCACCTCAACAAAACCCGGGTTTATCGGCGGCGGGGGCATCTTCTGAAAGTCTTTAAAAAAGGCGGGGGTCGCAGACAATACACAGTATAAGGAATCCAATCGTGTTCAGAGAACAGTTCACCGATGTCCGAGACGCTTGCGCGTTCGCCGAGGGTATCGTCGACACGGTCAGAGAGCCGGTTCTCGTGCTTGACAAAGAGTATCGCGTGATCGCAGCGAACCGTTCCTTTTATTCGACATTCAAGGTCAACGTTGAAGATACGCGCGGCAGACTTCTTTACACATTGGGCGACGGACAATGGGACATTCCAACGCTGCGCGTATTGCTTGAAAAAATCATACCGGAACAAGGCGTGATGGAAGGTTACAAGGTCGAGCATGACTTTCCCGGCGTCGGCCCGCGGACAATGCTTTTGAATGCCCGCAAGGTCTTTTACGAGACCGGCGCCCATACGACAATTTTGCTCGGCATAGAGGACGTTACCCAAAAATGCGCCCTGGAGCAGGAAATGGCCGAACTGCTGCGGCAGAAAGACGTGTTGCTCGGTGAAATGCAGCATCGCGTCGCCAACAGCCTGCAAATTATCGCGAGCATCATCATGATGAAGGCACGGGCCGTGGAATCGGAAGAGACGCGCCGCCATCTGCAAGAGGCTCATCAACGGGTGCTGTCGGTCGCGGCCGTGCAGCAACATCTCCACGCCACCGCCGCCAGCGGGCCGGTCCAGCTTGGGCCTTATCTCTCCAAGCTGTGTGACGCCCTCTCCCATTCAATGATAAGCGACAATCGTCCAGTCTCGCTGAAGGCGTGCGGCGAAGGAGAAGTCGCCACCTGCCGCGATGCCGAGAGCCTCGGGTTGATCGTCACGGAACTCGTCATCAATTCGCTGAAGCACGCATTCAATGACGAAACAGAAGATGGACAAATTGCCGTCACGTTCGAAGCTTCCGGAACGGACTGGAAACTCTCGGTTACCGACAACGGTGTCGGAAAACCGGACGGGGTCTTTGCTCAACCGAAAACCGGCCTCGGCACCGGCATCGTCAACGCGCTGGCGAAGCAGCTTGACGCCAAGGTCGTCACTTTGAGCGACCTCAAGGGAACGACCGTGTCGGTCACGCATGCGACCTTTACGGCGAAAAAGCTCCGAGTTGCGGAACGCCAATCCGATTTCAAGACCGCAGCAGCCCCTTATGCTTAGGACGGCGTCGTGACTCCCGCCGGAATTTCCATTGTTTATCTTGATCGCCGTCGCGGCCCATTTGGCCATGTCACTTGCGCGCTCTAACGTCGCTCGGCCCTGTGGCACCTCGACGAAATCATTTGCGGCTGCTTACCAAGCACGATGCGGGGTGGCTCAACGCCGTCCATCTTACAAAACCAAAATGGCTTCCGATGTGAGCCCAGTGCGGACTGCCGCCGTCACTCGGTCGTGAGAGACGATAGCTCACGAAAGGAAATAAGCCGATGTCGCCTTTCGTCCCATAGTACCCTGCGTACACATTGGAGGCTCTGAAACAGCGTAAGCCGTCCGACAGCGACGAGTTGAGGATGATCCCGTAAGACCTGCGGCAACCGGTAATAAGGAATTCGACTACACAGATGATGAACGTGATGCATACCGATATTGGCGGTGAACCAACGAAGGACGCACGGCAGATCATAGTGAGAACTACCGTGCAAACCTGCTGTTTGAACGTTCCAATCGTGGTCGCGAGCCCAGAACGTATGCTCGAACTGGTGTTGAACGTAGAATAGCCAAACGCCGATCGAAGCGGCGACAAGCGTAATCGGCAGTTGCACAAACAGGAATGGACCGACACCCACCAGCCGGATCATCGTCGCGACCACAACCGCGATCGCAACATTCGTCGCCATTGTGCTCAACCAGGGATGCCAGCCACTGCGAATCAGCCCCACCGGCAGCCGGTGACGCAAGATAAACAAATAGGCCGGACCGATGCCAAACATCACCATCGGGTGCCGGTACAGGCGGTACAAGAGCTGGCGTTGCCAGGGCAGTGCCACGAACTCATCGACGGTCAGCGTGTCAATGTCGCCGATGCCCCGATGATCGAGATTACCTGAACTTGCATGATGGAACGCGTGGGCACGCCGCCAGAAATCGTACGGCGTCAATGTCAGAACGCCGATGACACGTCCAACCCAATCGTTTGCGGAGCGATGGCGGAAAAACGATCCGTGGCCGCAATCGTGTTGAATCATGAAGAGGCGCACGAGGAAGCCGGCGGCCGGCACGGCAAGCAATAGGCAGATCCAATAGCCGATATCGAGACTCGCCCACATGAGAACCCACAGGAGGGCGAATGGCACAACCGTGATGACGACTTCGATTACACTGCGCGTACAGTTCGGTTCACGGTAACGGATGAGTTCGCGCGTCAAGGCCCGAGGATCGAGGGCGGCGTCAACATTGGTTGCTCTTTGAGACATCCTCAATTCCCCGATCGGGTCCGAACCGGACGTCGCCATATTCCGCTTATCCGTCACTCCGACCAAAAGGCTGCCACTCCGACCAAAAGGCTGCGAACCGGCATTTGTGGAGTTAGACGCAATGCAGGAAGTGCGATCTTCTTCTCGATCGAAGCACTGCATTCGCCGACGTCGATTTCAATCGTAGTGAGAGAACGACCGGCGATCTGTTCAAAATTGCTCAGATAGGCAAGCAAACATTGCTGCGTATTTCCGTACGCAGCGGAACCAATTCATCTTTCGATACATTGACGGAACGCAGCTCCAATCAAGGCTGTCGCACCAATCGGGAGCAAGGGCCAATGAACAAGCTCTTCTACACCATCGTGACCGCCACGGCTCTTGCCGTCGCATGGCCCGCATTGGCCGAGGGAGTTGATGTCAGTATAAACGCCGGCCATCACGACCGGAACAGCGTTGGTTATGACAGCCGCAGCACGCATCGTCATCACGTCGTCGTCCATCGCGACCGACACTGGCAACGTCATCACCACCATCACGAAGCGGTCGTCATCAAGCACGATTGATGCAATCGACTCCGTAAAATGGAAATGGAGGCTATCGATGGAATGGATTCTAATTATTGTCCTAGTCGTGCTGCTGTTTGGCGGCGGCGGATACTGGGGCCGTGGCCGAGGCTATTGGTAGACGGGCACAGCAGCGCGATCGTCGACATTCTGCCTAAGGAGCGGAGACGAACGCGTATGTGGAAGCGTTATGGCTGATACTTGCTATTCCCTTTTGACTTTCGGGCTTACCGAACAAAACGCATTCAACAGCGGATTGCGGACTTCCATTTTCCCGTTGTAACTGATGAAGCCCAGCTTGCGGAATTTACGTTACCACGTGCTCCGGTGACGAAGGAAACGAGAGTTTCGCGTCATTGCGCAGGGCAGCGTCTCATATTAACCACAGTCGAATCGTAATCGCGTCTGACGGGGCGCGCGATCTGAGTTGGAGGTCGCAATGCACTCGGGTATTCACATCATTCGTCGTAGCTTCGCTACGCTAATATTTTCGTCCGCGCTGTTGTGCGGCGGCCCAGCTAGGGCGTGGAATTCGACCGATATCAGCGGTGCTCTGCCACCGCTCAGTTTCACGATGACGCGCGCTTCCGACGGTAAGACAGTCACCGCGGCAGACTATAAAGGCAAAGTCGTCCTGCTCTATTTCGGCTACACGTTTTGTCCCGATGTTTGCCCGACGACGCTGCTCAATATTACGACAATGCTCAAGTCGCTTGGCAAGAATGCTGGTGATGTGCGCGTACTGTTCGTCACTGTGGATCCCGGCCGCGACAAGCTGCCAGTATTAAGGCAATATACCAGCGCCTTTGCGCCGCAGGTCGTGGGCCTACGGGGTACCCCGGATCAACTCGCTGCTCTGGCCAAGCGCTACCGCGTGGCTTATTCCGTGGCCCCCGCAACCGGCGGCAAGCCTTACGAAGTCACGCACGGCTCGGCAGTTTACGTCTTCAACCGAGATGGTGACATCAAGTTATTGTTCTCTGGGCTGACGGCCCCGAATACCCGGCTTGACCGCACGACCGCTGACATGAGGGCAATGGTCGCGGGTGCAGGTGCTGGAGACTGGTGGCGGCGGATGTTGAGCTGGCTGTGAGCCTTTCGCTTTTGATTCCAGCTGCTCACGCTTCGGCCGAATCGATCACCACTACCTTCCAGCAGGTCCCCTCACCGCGAACTGGGCCGTGACCGTCCTGCCGCCCGCGAATTTGAGCGTGACTGGGACATCGACGCCCACTTTCATTGCGTCTTGCGGCTCCATGCACATTAAGTGATAGCCGCCTGGCGCGAAGGTTAAGGTGCCATGCGGCGGCACAGCAACACCCTTGACCGGCAGCATTTTATCGACGCCATCAACTTGCTTGCTTTGGTGCAACATCAGCATGCCGCAGGCCGTGGATGCCGCGCCAGTCAACTTTACAGCTGAATCGGAATCGTTGCGCAACGTGAAGTACCCCGCTGCAGGGCGGGCCTTGATGATGAAACGTATCCAAGCGCTTTCTATGGATACACCACCGCCGGCAACGCCTGATGATGTCATAAGGGCGAGCATCACTAGTGCGCAGATGAAACGGATTCCACATGAGAGGCCGTTCGCGCTAGCCAGTCCATTGGCTCGAATGAACGATCGGGCGTAAGTCGTTAGCGTCCTCAGGCTCATTATTCAAAGTCCTTTCTTCGCTTCGCCGCAGCGCGTTAAGCACTAATAACAGTGCCAGCACGCTCATCATCGCGGGCGGGATCCAAACGATTAACCCTCCAACCGTCTGATCGTAACGCGCGCCCATGTCCGGATAGATTCGCCCGCACAGATCGTAGAAGGAGTAAAGGTCGTGCGGACTGAACGCAATCATGGCGCCACCGACAATCTGCGGAAACATCACCGCCACCGCCAGCGCGGCACGCCCGCCAAACGACACGCGCGCGGGTGGCGAGGGACGCGGGTCGAGCACCAGGCACCAAAACAGGATGCCATCACCGACCATGGTCCAGTTCATGAATGCGAACAGGTTGGGGTCGATCATGGCGCGGAAATGTATCGAGGGGATCAGCCAAAAGAAAAATGAACCGACGAACAGGATCGCTGCCAAGACCGGCTGCTGCAGCACATGGATGATCCCGATCACGATCGGATGCTCGAGAGTGTGACGAAAGGACGATGGCATGGCGCGCTTAATTGCTGCGCCTGGCCACGCAAGCGCGATCAACAACGGCCCCAGATGGTGCATGACGACGTGCTGGAGGCGGTTGAAAAGAAACTGATGCTCGGCGAGATATTCAAACCGGGTTTCCAGCACCGCGTAGATCAACATTACACCGGCAATAAATGAGATTTGCCGCGCGATGCCGGGACGCTCATCCGCGGGGGTCAGGCCGATCCCGCGCATGAACCACCAGATCGCAAGCCACGCGGACAGGAATTCGATCCAGGAAAAGTCCCATGGCGCCCAGATCGGCAAGAACGAGGCGTGCGTGCGGCATAGCCACCACAGCAGCATGCCGGTTGCTGCTACCGCTGCGTAGACCAGCACATCCGCCTTGGCGCGAAAACTTGAAATCGGAAGCGCGACGCGCGTTTGGGTCTGAGCCATAGTTGGGGCGCTGTGTGAGCGGCCGAATGCCTCGCGGCTGGGACCGTCGTAATGTCACCCCGCCGCGGCACTACTACACAATCGGTCTGCCGCAAATGCGGCAGATCGCGCCCCTCCCGCAGATCGGGGCCCTCCCTTTGAAATAAGTTCTTCACGATCCGAGTGCAATGAAGTGGTTTGCAACCGAGCCGATAACTCATGATAAATGGAAAGTCACAGTCCCGACCACCCGGCTCTGGGCACCGATTCAGACGAACTGAGTTGTTTTGCTCAGGGGAATAGGACACTATTTATTTCTTTCTTGATAGTATTTATCGAATCCAATGCGCGAGAGCTAAAATGAAAAAAATTGGCATCGTCGTGTATCTCAACGAGCTGGCACACCGGTATAGGGAGATAGCGAAAACATCTCTGGATTCAAAGGCCCGTTTTGAGCTCGAAAGCCTTAGCATCGAAATCTTCAATAAGACTAATAGCCTCGCTGACGCGTTTACTGTTTTTAGCAGCTCAGGTGCCTCATCGAGCGAGAACAGCTAACTTGAGACCTCCAATGCAAATCGGTATTGCGGCCTATCTCAGAAATCTAGCTGTCCGCAGCAATCGAGTTGCCAAGGGATGCACTGACGCAAAAACCAAGAGTGAAATCGAAAAAATCTGTGCCGAGCTTACCGAGAAAGCCGAAGCGATCGAATCTTTGTTCGAAATTTCGAACGCAATGAAATGACGTAATCTTGCCGAGTGCTATTTTGAATCTCGACAAGGCAATGTGTCGCTAGATGCCGAGAGTTTCTTAGCTCGGATAAATCTGCACGGTCTTTGCCACGGAATCGGCAACGTGCTCCTTGGAGATGACACCGCGGATATGTTCGGGACGCGGCGAACGCCCGGCCTCCGGCGAGACCACGAGCGCCATCGTGGCATCACGGCGAGACATGCGTGTGATGACATCGAAGACTGCGTCACTGTCGCGCACAATCGTGAAGTTTTTTTGCGCGACATCGCCAAAGCTGACGCCCATTCCGGATTTGGCGAGTTGGTGGCGCATGCGCGTATTGATACGCAAGACGCCGAAGATGCGGCCTTCACGTGTCACGACAACATGACGGATGGCGCCCTTATTCTCCGGCCGTATCAAAAATTCATCAAGCTGCGTCTCCGCGCTCAGGATCGGAACGTCGGTTTCCATTACGTCTTGTGCGCGCTGAACCAAAAACATATTGGCGTGAAGCCCGCGCGGCACGGCATGGCCGCGGCGGACCAGCTTTGCGGTGTAAATGTTCTCGCGCACCAACAAGCGACGGGTCGCGAGGCTGGCGCCGACGGCGAGGATCATCGGCAGCACGATGTCGTAGTCACGGGTCATTTCGAAGATCATTGTTATGGCGGTCATCGCAGCACCGGTGCCGCCGCCGACCATCGCGCCCATACCAACCATGGCAAAGGAGGATACACTGACAGGAATGTGCAGGAGATGGGCGAGCAGGCCAGCAAACGCCCCTCCCAGTGTCGCTCCCATATAGAGCGATGGCGAGAACACACCGCCTGAGGAGCCGGAGCCGAGGCTGATGGAGGTTGCCGCAACTTTGCAGGCGAACAACAATGCAAGCAGCGCCGCGCCGGTCAGCTGACCACCCAAGATGGCTTGAATTGTGGAATAGCCAACGCCTTCAACGTAATAGTGGCCGAAATTGCGGTACAGCAGATAGATCGCGATACCGACAAGCAGCATGCCCAGCATGTGACGCAGGTAGCGGCCGGGAATCTTGTCAAAGGTGTCTTCCAGAAAATGTAAGCCGTGGATGAATATTGCGGCGGCAAGGCCGGTCAATACGCCGAGGACCACATAAAGCAGCAGCGTGAACGCGCCCGAGCCGAGAGCATTGGGTAACGGTGTCAGATCCGGCACCGAAAAGGCCGGAGCCGGCCCGAAGAACAGCCGGCCGACGAACGTTGCGATGCCGGTCGCTGTGGCAACCGGAAGAAACGTGTTAACGCTGACTTCCGGCAGCATCAACTCCGTGACGAACAGTACGCCGCCAAGCGGCGTATTGAAGGTCGCGGCAATGCCCGCACCCGCACCGGCTGCGACCAGCGTGATGCGCTGGCCTGGTGTCAACTTGATAATCTGACCGAACGTCGATCCAAGCGCCGAGCCGATCTGGATGATCGGACCTTCGCGGCCGACCGCTGCGCCGCTGCCGATCGCCACCGCCGATGCAATCGATTTCACCGCGACGACCACCGGCCGGATCACGCCTGCTTTGTAGTAAATGGCGTCCATCACCTCAGGTACACCGTGGCCCTTCGCTTCAGGAGCGAAAGTGGCAACGATGAAAGTGACGATAATCGAGCCCGCAACCGGTACTGCGATGACCCACGCGCCCCATGGGTTGGCAGGCGTGAAAAGACTGGAAGCATAGTCGAACGAAATCGACTGCAGAAAGAAGAGATTATGCACAAAACCGATCATCATCCGGAAAACCACTGCGCCAACACCGGTGATGATCCCCACGAACGCGGCCATTGCACACAACGGCGCGATGCCGACGGGTGTAGGCTCAGAGGAATCTGACTTGAGCTCGAACCTTTTCGGGAAAACCATCATCTGCCTTACACTTTAGCTTCGGCTTGTCGTTATGCTGAAAAAGCGGTGCTGCTGCGCCCCTGAAGAATCGCGACCATTTTTGAGAGTAATTATACGGCTGTTCTTCCTGCGGCAGGTTTTGTTTCGCAAGTCATTCAAAGTCAATGCTCAAGCCCTCACATTAGGCTTTCACAACTTGCCCAGCCCGACCAAAATCAATATGACCCCGAACATTCCGGCAGCTGTAATGCTCAGCAATGAGCAATCCTTTTAACACTAGTGACCATGCAATGCTGCGATGCTGCCGCGCCGATTTTCCACAATAAATGCAGCGGCCGCAAAATGCTGTGAAAAAGATACCCATCTGAATCACGTGGCGGCCTACATTTTGCGTTTTTAAGGCGAGTGTGGCTTGGAGGGGGGCCTTGCACGAGCATCGTGAGCACGATTGATCCATGTGATACGCTCGAGGCGAGCTCAGGACCGTGAGTCGTTGAGCGCATCACGCTGTCAGATTTGCTTGATGGAGGAGAATTCAAATGTGGATGTCGGCGGGTTTTCGCCGACGCGCAGAGTTTTGTTGCCGACGTAATGATGCGGCGGCACCGGAAGGTTGTACGGCGCCGGCACGCCACGAAAGACCCGGCCGGCGAGATCATATTTCGAGCCATGACAGGGACAGAAGTACCCGCCCGGCCAGTTTGCCACCGGCTGAGTGGTGCTGGGCTGCGGAAAAAACGTTGGAATGCACAGTTTTTCGCGTAAGCCGGCTGCTGAAATTCTTCCGAGCGCGGGTCTTCCAGTCGATCGAGCAATTCGTAATGGCCGGAGAAATGGACGGGGCTGCGCTGGCGAAGAAGGTGCCTGGCGATGGCGACGACGACCCGGCAAAGACGTTGCCATTTGGACCGGTTCCCACCGAGCGTGAGGAGCTTCCTTACAAGGTTGAGCTCTGGGACGAGGCAAAAGCCTCCGTCGAGCAGATTTTGGCGGTCACCGCCAACGGTACAATTGGGTATGCCGCCTATTACGCTGCAACGCGTGAGTTCCCCGAGCGCTATGTAACCCTGCGCCACAAAAACAAGATTGTCTCCGGATGGAACGGTCCCAAGCATTGATAGGCCAATCCTCCTTCGCAGCCTGATTGTCGACATAGGACGGGCGCAATGATCGAGCGCGAAAATCACAGGCCCGGTGCTAACGTCAAAGCGATGCCCGGCCATTCAGATCAGCCCGAAAACCTTCCCTACTGGGTCGAGTTATGGGATGAGCACTCCACCGATGTGGAGCGAGTACTGGCCCGTGCAGTCAATGCTCCGCTCGCGCGTGCCATCTTCAAAGCGGCCGAATCCGAGTACGAAGGGCGGCGCATTACTCTGAGGCGCGGGTCGCGCATTATTCTTGATCGCGCTGAACGCTGAACGGGAAATCCGCGATCGACCCTTCAATCAGAATCCCGCAATTACTTTGTAGGCTACTCACAACCATCTTCGCGCGCTAGCGAAACGCCGGCAGATGCAGGCCCCTTGCGGAATGTTTGTCGAGTCATCGATCTCGATGAGCTGAATAGTCTCAGAACGGCCGCGAGCGAACTGCTGCCGGCTTATTGAAGTGCGCGATGCCCCAAGAATCTACTGCTGGCGGCGATAGAAGGAAGGCGAGATAGAAAAGGGCGCGGCACTTTAAGTCCGCACCCCTATCAACCCTCCTTGAGCTCTCAATACCGATCGCGTCTCAGACCGGCACGAAGGGACCAGGCTCTTCCTGCTGGTGCCGTTTGTGCAGCAAATGGTGCGCGTCTATTTTCGCGTTACCGTCGACGAGGTGCCGCCGCAGGACGTGATCTCGCGCGACAACGTTTCGGTCAAGGTGAATGCCGTGATCTATTTCCGCGTCGTCGATGCCGAAAGGGCGGTGATCCAGGTCAGCAATTATCTCGCGGCGACGAGCCAGCTCGCGCAGACGACGCTGCGCTGGGTGCTCGGCAAGCACGACCTCGACGCCATGCTGGCAGAGCGCGGCAAGCTCAATGCCGACATCCAAGACGTGCTCGACAAGCAGACGGAGGCTTGGAGCATCAAGGTCTCCAATGTCGAGATCAAGCGCATCGACCTCAACGAGAGCATGGTGCGCGCGATTGCGCGGCAAGCCGAAGCCGAGCGCACCCGCCGCGCAAAGGTGATCAATGCCCAAGGTGAGCAACAGGCGGCGCAGATGCTGCTCGAGGCCGCTAAGATTCTGGCGCCTGTCCCCCAGGCGATGCAGCTCCGCTATCTCGCAGCGCTATTCGATATCGCAGGTGAGCGGAGCTCGACCATCGTCTTCCCGATCCCGATGGATCTCATGCAGGCGTGGACGGCGCGAGCGCCGGCAGCTGGTGGTTACTGGCCGGCACGACGCCCGCACCGCTCGCATCGGTTGTCTCCTTGATGACGTACCGAATCTCC